>CAKQUI010000009.1 GCA_934277495.1 uncultured Clostridia bacterium
TGATTATACACTACCTGTGTTGCTGATGTCAATTGATAACTTGATAAATTTTGATTTTTGTTATGTTTTTTCTGTGCTTTCATATATATTAGATGCTGCTGGGAATATCCTTTATCGAATCGGGACAAATTAAGAAACGGGAGGTGATATCATGCAGCAGGCCAGATTCAAAAATGACGGCAGGGCTCATCCTTCTCTTGTCATCGACAGCATCATACGTCAGGTCGAACAGAATATCAAGCGTATGACAGGTGAAGATGTACAGCTTATCGTAAGGAAAAAGCATTAGCGCAGACTTCTGTATTTCTCCTTTGAACACCGGTGCTGCATATGATCTGTGTGCAGCACCTTACATCATTCCGCATGGTCCATCCGCTCACGCATGCGCATCAGGACTTTCTTTTCTATACGTGATACCTGGACCTGCGATATTCCAAGCCGTGCTGCTATCTGCTGCTGTGTCATGTCCTTGAAATAGCGCAGCACTATTATCTGCCGTTCACGTTCTGCCAGCTCTCCTATGGCAGATTTCAGGTCTATCATGTCCACATTCTGCTCTTCCTCGTCAACATACTCTCCGCCGTGCATACCTTCCGGTATCAGCTCATTGTCGAGGCTTTCCACATTTGACAGTGATTCGGCAGCTTCAAGGATCTCCATGACCCTTTCCACAGATACTCCAAGCTGCTCTGCCAGCCAGCTCAGCTTCGGGCTTGTACCGTACTTGTTGTAATATTCCTGCTGCACTTTCTTCAGATTTTTCATATCCGTCTTCAGCTGACGGCTGACTTTTATCTTTCCATCATCACGGATATACCTTTTTATCTCACCTAATATCATGGGAACCGCATAGGTTGAGAACATCACATCGAATCCGGTGTCGAAGCGGTCGATGGCCTTGACAAGTCCAAGGAAACCGACCTGCATCAGATCATCGGTCTCGTAATATCCCGAAGAATACTTCATCGCCAGGTTTTTGACCAGTCCTGTATTCTGGCTGACGATCAGTTCTCTTGCCTCCTGATCGCCGCTCTGTGCCCGCCTTATTAGTTCGTATGTATCTTCCTTTGCGATGGGTTCATATCTATATGCCACTGACTATGTCCAGATATTTAGTCATGATAACAGTGGTTCCCTTACCCTTTTCTGACTTGACTCTGAGTTTGTCCATGAAACTCTCCATTACTGTAAATCCCATACCTGACCGTTCCTGCTCGTCTCCTGTGGTGAACAGCGGCTGCATCGCCATGTCAACATCTTCGATGCCTGCTCCCTGGTCCTCTATGATTATCACCACTTTGCCGCTGCTGTATGCAGTACATTCCATCACCACCTTGTCGTCTGACTGCCGCTCCGTCCCCTCGTCGCTGCGGTATCCGTGTATTATGCAGTTGCTGACTGCCTCTGATACAGCTGTCTTCACTTCCGTAAGCTCTTCCACCGTAGGGTCGAGAGGCATGATGAATGCTGCTGCGGCGGCTCTGGCAAAGGCTTCGTTTTCGGCAAGAGCACTGAATTCGATCCTCATACTGTTTTCCATATCTCAAACCTCCATGCTCGTCTGTTCCTGGCCGCTTATTGACATAACGGCGCTTTCATAATCTTTCTTTTCCGGTATTATCGTAAAGACTCCGGCCATTTCCAGGAGCCTCCTTATATATTCCGAGCACCCGGAAATACATATCCTGCCTCCTGTAGCCTGCATACGCTTGTATCTGCCCAGAGCCACGCCTATCCCCGAACTGTCCATAAACTCCACACCGGAAAAATCCATAACAAGATTCCTGCAGCAGAAGGCATCCATAGCTTTGTCTATGCTGTTTCTCAAAGGTGCAGAACTGTGATGGTCCACTTCCCCTTTTATACATGCGATAAGTATATCGTCTGAGATCCTGAAGATCACTTCCACGAAAAAACCCCCTTTTCAAGACTATACATTGATTATAATCCTGAAAAGCGGGGTTGTCTTTAGGAAATAAAGTCGAAAAGATTCTACTTTTGTATTTTACGCCGGATAGATATCGACTATCTCCTCCGAAGCCACTGCTGCAGCTATCAGCTCATCGCAGTCCAGTTTGCTTTCAGACTGGAGTATCCTGTCCAGTTTAGGCTTTGTGACAGGATGCTTTGGAAGGAATACAGTGCAGCAGTCTTCATAAGGCTGTATCGATGTCTCATATGTGCCTATCTCCTGAGCCTTGTCCATGATATCTACCTTGTCCATAGCGATGAGCGGTCTCATCACAGGCATCTTCACAGAGGAATCTGTCACTACCAGGGCTTCTGCCGTCTGGCTTGCCACCTGTCCGAGGTTCTCTCCTGTGATCAGCATACCGCAGCCGTTGTTTTCAGCTACTTTTTCTGCTATACGCATCATGAAACGACGCACCAGGATCGTAGTCTCCTCTTCCGGACAGTTCTCTACGATCTTTTCCTGTATCGGCAGCAGGTTTATCACATGCATCCTGAATCTGCCGCAGTAGGTTGCCACGATGCTCGCCAGATCCTCGACTTTTTCCTGAGCTCGCTGACTGGTGTACGGATATGAATGGAAATGTATCGCTTCTATCATCATACCTCGTTTTGCCATCATCCATGTGGCCACCGGTGAGTCTATGCCGCCTGAAAGCAGGGAAAGCCCCTTGCCGTTGGTGCCGAGAGGAAGTCCTCCGAATCCGGCTATCTTGTCCTGATATATATATGATTTATCGTGTCTTACGTCTACGAAAAGCAGGCAGTCAGGGTGATGGACATCCACCTTCAGCACTTTGCAGCCTTTGAGGACGTCTGCGCCTATTATCCTGCCGATATCAGGGGATTTCACAGGGAAAGTCTTATCGGCACGCTTTGCTTCCACTTTGAATGTCTTTATCCCTCTTTCCTCGATGACGCCGTTCATGTATTCGACAGCTGCAGCGCCGATGGACTCCATAGTGCTCTCACATTCAACCGCAGGGCTTATGGACGCAACGCCGAATACTTTTGATATTTCTTTTATTATTGCGTTCCTGTCAAGGCTGCCGTCGGCACGCACAAAGATCAGACCTTCGTGGCGCTTAACGCTCACGTTGTCGAATTTCCTGAGCAGTTTCTTTATACGTTCAACAAGCATCCTTTCAAAATACGGCTTGTTCATTCCTTTCAGTGCGACTTCTCCGCATCTTACTATAAAAATGTGTTCTTTTTCCATTATCTAAAACTCCCGAGTTTCCTGAATCTCTTTACAGCGGCTGTAACTTTGTCTATCACTGTATCCATCTCATCCTGGGTATTGAACTGCCCGAGACTGAATCTCAGTGTACCTTCTATGGCTTTGTCGGCCAGTCCCATGGCTGACAGCACATGGCTCTGGCCTTTTTTGTTCGACGAGCATGCCGAACCTGTTGATACATATATGCCGTCCTGTTCCAGCGTATGCAGCAGGACCTCTCCTCTCGTCCCCATAAATGAAATATTCAGCAGGCTTCCGCAGCACTGCCCCGGTTTTTCACCTGCCTGCAGCGGACTGTTCACGACGATGTCGTCAAGACTATCAGAAAGTCCGTCCAGAAGATACTGCCTCATCCCAAAGATGCGCTTCATCCTGCCTGACCTGTCTGCGGCTGCAAGCTCTGCTGCAAGTCCAAGACCTGCTATCGCAGGCACGTTCTGTGTGCCTGAACGCTTGCCTTCCTCCTGGCCGCCTCCTCGTATCAGCGGCGGCAGGTTCACGCCTTTGCGGACATATATCGCACCGGAACCTTTCGGCCCGTGTATCTTGTGACCGCTGACAGCGATCAGATCAGCCTGCTGAGGCAGCGGCAGCTTGCCGAAGCTCTGCACGGCGTCGCAGTGAAGAAGCGCCTCAGGGGCTTTTGCCTTCATTATGTCCTTTATATCGTCGATAGGCATCACAGTGCCTGTCTCGTTGTTGACGTGCATCACAGACACAAGTATCGTATCGCTGTTCATCTCAGCTTCAAGCTGCTCCATATCCAGTCTGCACCTGTCGTCCACGCCTATATATGCCACATCGAAACCGTCCTGTTCCAGCTTTTTGAAACATTCCAGCACTGCAGGATGTTCCACGCAGGTCGTTATCAGCTTCCGGCCTCTGCGCTTCAATGCCTCCGCAGCACCGAACACCGCCATGTTGTCGGCTTCTGTCCCGCCTGAAGTGAAATATACTTTGCCGTCTCCCTGCCCCATGGCTGCAGTCAGCTGTTTCCTGGCGTTCTTTATCGACTTCTCACTGTCTACCCCCAGCTGGTAAAGTGATGAAGGGTTGCCGAAAACCTCGTCCATATGCTTTACCATAAGCTCTGTGACCTGAGGATATTGTCTTGTCGTTGCACTGTTATCAAGATATATCATTCTGTTCAAAGTTCTCCATATCCGACAAAAACGCCCGGCTGTGCCGAGCGCTGCTGTGTCTTGAATTATTTAGCGTAATCAACTGCTCTTGTCTCTCTCACTACGTTGACCTTTATCTGTCCCGGATATTCCAGTTCAGACTCGATCTTCTTGGAGATATCCCTGGCAAGAAGTGCTATAGCATCGTCGCTGACTTCATCAGGCTTGGCGATGACTCTGATCTCTCTTCCCGCCTGTATCGCAAATGACTTGTCGACACCTTCTGTCGTATTTGCGATCTCTTCGAGCTTCTGGAGTCTCTTGATATATGACTCAAGAGTCTCTCTCCTTGCTCCCGGTCTTGCTGCCGAAAGAGCATCTGCTGCAGCGATGAGCACAGCTTCGACCGACTTAGGCTCATAATCGCCGTGATGTGCCGCCATACCGTTTATGACAGCTGCCGACTCCTTGTACTTCTTGAGCACCTCCATACCAATATCGACATGTGTACCTTCACGCTCATGGTCGAGCGCTTTACCGATATCATGGAGCAGACCTGCTCTCTTGGCAAGATTTATATCAAGTCCCAGCTCGCCTGCCATCAGACCTGCCAGATGTGCTACCTCTATGGAGTGCTTCAGTACATTCTGACCGTATGAAGTCCTGTATTTCAGTCTTCCCAGCAGTTTGACAAGTTCAGGGTGCAGGTTGTGTATGCCTACTTCGAAAGTAGCCTGCTCACCTTCTTCTTTGATGATAGCATTGACTTCTCTCTCGGATTTATGCACCATTTCTTCTATCCTTGCCGGATGTATCCTGCCGTCAACGATGAGCTTTTCGAGGGAAAGCCTTG
The DNA here is from genome assembly GCA_934277495.1 of uncultured Clostridia bacterium. Taxonomy (GTDB): domain Bacteria; phylum Bacillota; class Clostridia; order Peptostreptococcales; family Anaerovoracaceae; genus Lentihominibacter. Next base: position 5,186 of record CAKQUI010000009.1, read on the forward strand.
CGATCTCTCTTCTGACAGGATCAAATCCTGAAAGTATCACGGCTTCCGGCGTATCGTCGATTATAAGGTCTATACCTGTCAGAGTCTCGATGGCTCTGATGTTCCTGCCCTCACGTCCTATGATACGTCCCTTCATCTCATCGTTCGGAAGAGGCACTACTGAAACTGTGGATTCTGCAACATGATCGGCTGCACAGCGCTGTATAGCACCGCTGATTATCTCCTTGGCCTTCTTGTCTGCTTCTTCCTTTGCCTTGCTCTCTATATCCTTGTAGAGAGCTGCCGCATCGCTTCTCGCTTCTTTTTCGACTTTCTCGAGGATTATCTCACGTGCTCTTTCTGTGGAATATCCTGAGATCTTCTCAAGCTCCTCCAGCTGGCGGCTGTAAAGCTTCTCCATTTCTTTCTGTCTGTTCGTGACAGACTTTTCCTTGTTCGTTATGCTTTCTTCTTTTTTTTCAATATTTTCAAGTTTTCTGTCGATAGATTCTTCTTTCTGAATGAGTCTGCGTTCAGATTTCTGTATCTCGTTTCTCCGTTCCCTTATCTCCCTCTCAAGCTCGCTCCTCTGTCTGTGAGCTTCTTCTTTGGCTTCAAGTATGCGTTCTTTTTTCAGTGTTTCGGCACGGTTCTCGGCGTCGAGTATCAGGTTCTTAGCCTTCTGCTCTGCGTTGCCGATAGTCTTCTCGCCGAACGATTTTCTGAATATATATCCAGCCAGGAGCCCTACTGCAAGCGCTCCCAGACCTACGATCACTGTTATGACCGGCCCCATATATCATTCCTCCTTATCTTTGGTTTTCAAAATCCTGTTTTATGATTAAGTTTAGTTACTTGAAAAATTATTAAGTAATAATATTTAAATAAAAGCACACTATAATATTATAGACTTTTTTGACGTACTCGTCAAGATAATGGGAGGGCAGATATGAACAATTTTATGTGCCGGCTCAGAAGCTGCGACCACATGATAATACTGAGTTCACTGCTCCTTTCGCTGACAGGCATAGCCAGCCTTTTCAGTGTGACATCAGACCGCAGGACCTTCCTTCCAAGGGAAGTTTTGATACAGTCTGCAGCCCTGGTCTTCGGTATCGCAGCAGCAATGCTGATCCTGGACCTGGGCTACAGATATTTTATACGTCTTGAAACATTCCTGTATCCTGCAGGGCTCTTACTGCTGCTGTCTGTGTATATCCCGGGACTTGGCGTTTCGTCGAGCGGCTCCAGAGCATGGATAGATATCGGGATCACCACACTGCAGCCTTCCGAACCTGTAAAGATACTTTTCATAATAGTGACGGCATCTTATCTTTCCCGTCACAGATCCTCCCTTGACACTGCAGGAGGTCTGATACGGGCGATGCTTTACAGCCTTCCTTTCATCGTGATCGTTGCAAAGGAGGACTTCGGCAGCGGATGCGTTTACTGCGCCATATGGCTTTTCATGGTTTTCTGCTCAGGGCTGGATCTCAGGGCTATGGCAAAGGCAGCCCTCGGTGCTGCAGCAGTCATGCCTCTTTTTTATTTCTTCCTGGCAGGATACCAGAAAGAACGTATCGATGCGTTCCTTTTCCCCGGAAATACAGATCTGCCGGGCTCGTATCAGGTACTCAGTTCCAAAGCGGCCATAGGCTCCGGAGGGTTCCTGGGCAAAGGCTACATGAAAGGTACCCACTGCAGTCTGGGGTTCCTTCCCGTCCCTGAGTCGGATTTCATATATGCTGCTGCTGTCGAGCAGCTGGGATTCATCGGAGGACTTGCTGTCATAGTCCTGTTTGCCCTGCTTATATACCGTGCCCTCAGGATATCGAAATATGCATCGGATCTAAGCGGCACGCTTACGGGGGTCGGCATAGTTGGCATGTTTTTCTTTCAGGCTTTCGAAAACATAGGTATGACCATGGGCATAATGCCTGTGACCGGCATACCACTGCCTTTTCTCAGCTGCGGCGGTACCGCCATGGTATCTTCGATGATGGCAGCAGGACTGCTGCTGAGCATAAGCTGCAGCCAGAAGCCATGAAAAAAGGAGCCTGACCGTAAGGACCTGCTCCAGTTTCCTGCAAATTTGCTGAATATAATGTATCATACTACGATACGCTTCAGTATCTCCTTGAAATTCCGTTCGATATATGTACCCTGCTTGCAGATTATCGGTATACCTATATTTGTGGAAATATGTATATTCTCGTCGTACTGTATTATGCCCACCATCCTGCCGCTGAACATGCCTGCGATGGTGCTGAGATCCGGTACGAAACCGCTCCTTATAAGGTCGGCCTTGACCTTGTTGACGATTATCCTTATATCCTTCACGCCTTTTGTCATCAGATAGCGTTCAGTGACATCTGCATCCCGCAGCGAAGCTATCTCCGGTTCTGTCACGATAAGCGCCTGATCTGCCGCCGCTATGGAAACATCCAGAAGATCACCTATCCCTGCCGGACAGTCTATTATGATGTAGTCGAAGTATTTTTTCAGTTTCTCGCAGAGCACCTGCATATGGAGCGTTGTCAGGTCACGGTCGTCACGTTTAGGCGATGCAGCCATGAAATAGAGATTCTCGAAACCTCTGACTTTTATCATCGCTTTTTTGATACGGCAGACTCCTGATATCACGTCCATTATATTGTACACGACCTTGTTCTCCATGTTGAGATATATGTCCATGTTACGAAGCCCCATGTCCATATCGAGAAGCATGACTTTGAATCCGTACTGCGAGAGCATTGCTCCCATATTGACAGAAACCATGGTCTTGCCTGTGCCGCCTTTTCCCGATGAAACTAAAATTACTTTTCCCATTTGTTCATTTCTCCGTATTTTCCTATAAGTTCTCTTGCCACAGGTGCCGCATTCACCGAAGTCCTGCCCTGCACCAGCATCACCGCCACAGCTATCTGCGGATCGTCTGCAGGAGCCAGCGCTACTGTCCACGCAAAAGCGTCGTAGGACTTCTTGTACCTGTCTATGTCATCTGCTGTTATACTGCGGCTGCTGAGGTTCATCACCGCACGCCGCAGTGCTGCATCTTCTGTACTGTAAACATCGGGATATGCTTTCATGAGGCGACCGGCCTCCGATACGGCATCATCCAGCGTGACCCCCGGAGCTATCAGGTGTATATACCTTCTCAGGTATTCCTTTTCATCCATATCGCTTATCTTCCCTGCACGCTGCGCAGTGCCGCTCTTTGCTGCGACACGATAAGGAAACCCTGCAAACACACTGTGCAGAGTACCGCCTGAGCCCTCTGTCACCCGGGTCATCGATGAAATTATAGTTCTGATATCCGCTTTGTCAAGCTGCCCCTTTTCAGATGATGTCCTGCCTTTGTCCCTGCTGCGGTCAGCAATCAGCGTCGCTCCGTGGTACTGACCTTCATTTCCGAGGACAGCCATGTAGTTTGCCATCTGAAGGACCGTGTACGCATTGTCGCCCTGACCTATGGCTATATTGAACGTGTCTGCCGTACTCCAGCCCATCTGACTGTAATAGTTCTGATAGTATATCCCTGCAAGTTCTTCAAGCTTTTCTTTCCTGACTATTTTCTCATTATTTAGTTTAACCATTATTTCCTTCAATGACAAGTCTTTATCTGCCCAATTCACGATTTTTTCTATTTTTTTCTTGAACTGTTTCCTGTTCCTCAGAGCTGTTTCTGTAAAATATTTTTCATCCTCTCCCAGCAGGAAGCTTCTCAGCTGTGACTTTATACCCTGGTTTTTAAGCTCTTCCGACGGCACAAGACCTGTGCTTTCGCCTGTTTCTATACCGGTCTCAGATCCAAGGCCGAAAAGTTTCGCATACTTCACTATAGTGCTGTTGTCTATGGCTTTTTTGTATCCCAGGCTCCTTCCCGACGCCAGATCCTTTCCTGATGCGATATCGTAGAAATAGTAGTTGCATGAGACCTCCACAGCTTTCGCAAGATCCACATATCCGTGTTTGCCGCCTGTCTCGTTCCAGAGAGAGCAGCCGAAACGTCTGCCGCCAAGATCCACATATCCGTCGTCGTAAAGCGATCTCTCAGGATCAAGTCCGCAGCTCATGGCTGCCAGGGCGGTGACAGGCTTGAACGCCGACCCCGGCTGCACTGCCGTCATCGTTGCCACATTGTAGAGAGGCGCAGGACTCATGGGATCATTTTGATTCTGCTGCTGCAGGGATGCCCATTTCTCCTGTGACATATCGGCAGTAAAATCGTTGGGATCGAAATCAGGCGTGTTGGCCAGCGCCAGCACCTCGCCGGTTTTCACATCCATCACTACCGCTGCGCCCACCGCTGCATTGGGAGCATATGTCATCTTCACATCACCGTATCTGCTGGCAAACGTACCTCCTGCTGCTGACTGCGAAACAGCCTGCTGCAAAGCTTTCTCTGCTGTCTGCTGAAGCTTCGCATCTATCGTGAGCCTGACATCGCTGCCTTTCTCAGAACTCTTTTTTTCAATAACTTTCCTTGCGCTGCCGGAAGCATCCACCTGAAATACCGTGGCGCCGTCAGTTCCTTTGAGACTGCTCTCACAGTACTTTTCTATGCCTGCTCTGCCGATACGTGAATCTTTCCTGTATCCCTTTTTCCTGCCGGTTTTCTTATATTCCTCACTGGTTATGCTGCCGGTGTACCCGATGACATGGGACGCCAGATGACCGTAAGGGTAATACCGTTTATAGTCGGTCCTGACTCTCACGCCTGCAGGCTTTTTCTCCTGTATCGCTGCTGCAGCCTGGGAAGATATGCCCCTGCAGACCTCCACCGGAAGACCAGACACGCCCTGTTCTTTAAAAATTTTTTTCATAAGGTCTTCCGCCGATGAGATCTCTGTCTCCTCTCCGTAGCTTTCCAGGATATCGAAAAGCTTTCTGCAGCTTTGTTCTGCTGTCTTTTCATCGAGCCCGATACTGCTTATCTCTGCCGAATAAACAGGGAGACTCCCTGCCAGCAGCCGCCCGTTCCTGTCCAGGATATCTCCCCTGGCCGCCGTTTCGTACACCGTCCGCTGGCTGGCATCAGACGTGTACTGCGACCACTTGTCGTGAAACACTACTGTAAGTGAAAAAAGTCTGAGTACAAGCAGTATACCCAGACCTCCTGTAAAACATATCATCGCTGAATGTTTCGAAAACCGTTTCATATAAGTCCTTTCGCTTTCATGCTGACGTATTCCCCGTCCCCGATGACTATATGATCGAGCACCGGTATCCCCAGTATCTGTCCTGCTTCTATCAGACGTTTCGTCGTAGCAACGTCTGCTTCGCTGGGAGTGGGATCACCGCTGGGGTGGTTATGTATGAACACGACTGAACCTGCGCTGCGTCTTACAGCATCCACGAACACTTCTCTTGGATGTGTCACACTTGAACACAGATCCCCTATGGAAATACAGGATTCCTCTATTATCTCCCCTTTGACATTTATCAGCATACATACGAAGTGCTCTTTCCTGTAATATCTCATTTTTTCCATCACAACGTCTGCAATATCCGCAGAAGTGGATATGACCCTGCGCTCCTCTCTGGGGCATGCGGCTATGCGCTTTCCCAGCTCCACTGCAGCCAGTATCTCGCAGGCTTTTGCTCTGCCTATGCCTTTCACCGACATCATCTCCTCCGGTCTGCACTCGCCGAGAAATGCAATGCCCCTGCTGTCCATGGTCAGAAGATCTGTCGCTATCTCAAGTGCAGACCGGTCTGCACCTCCGCTGCCTATCAGTATAGCCAGCACCTCTGCAGTTGAAAGCTTGTCTCTGCCTTCTCTCAGCAGCTTTTCTCTCGGACGCTCATCTTCCGGTAATTGTCTTATTTTCATTATTCCCGATTTCTCCTTTTGATATAAGTAGTATTATTTTACCATATTATTACATTTTTTCAATATAATCCTACATATATTTTTCATACTCCGGGGCAATACTAACTTATGAAACTTGATTTTCAGGAGGTAAATGAAAATGGATATCAACAAGAGCATCAAATGTATGGTGGAAAACTGCCAGCATCACGCAAACACAGCAGATTTCTGCTCGCTGGACTGCATCACTGTAGGTACTCACGAATGTGATCCGAAGGTCGATGAATGTACGGACTGCCTTTCATTCGAAAGAAAATAGCAGGTCCTTTCTTCCGGATCTTCAGGCTGCCTTAATAAGACCATGCCTCTTTTGAGTAGGTCAGGCACTCTCCCCCGGATCTTTGCATATAGTAAAAGTCCGAGGGGGGATACATAAAATGAGTGTTTCGTTTCCGAAACCACTGACAGAAAAAGAAGAGAAGTACTATATAGAGCTTTATGAGAAGGGCGACGAAGACGCCCGGACAATGCTTATCGAGCGCAATCTCAGGCTTGTGGCTCATATCGCCAGAAAATACACATCCCCGTATCATACGATGGACGACTTCATATCCATCGGAACGATCGGACTTATAAAAGCTGTCAATACATACAGCAGCAGCAGAGCCGCCAGACTTGCGACCTATGCTGCCCGTTGTATTGAGAATGAAATACTTATGAGCATCCGTTCAACGAAAAAGAATGCATCTGAAGTTTCCATAAGCGCACCTGTCGGAACAGACAAAGACGGCAATGAAATAAGTCTCAACGATATACTTGGCACCGACCCCGACATCGTGGTGGACGATATCGCACTGAAAATACAGATCAGCAAGATGACCGACGCCATATGCAGTACGCTCACAGAAAGAGAACGTGCTGTGCTCATAAACAGGTATGGAGTCCAGGGCAGGATACCCCGGACCCAGCGTGAAGTCGCTGCAATGCTCGGTATCAGTCGTTCCTATGTCTCCCGTATAGAAAAGAAAGCGCTGCAGAAACTCAAAGAGGCGCTCACCCCCGGTCTGTAGACAGTGCCAGGGCAGGTCTGCTGTAGCTGCCGGATCTTTTCAGATATTCTATTATCTCTCTGTAAACCGGTCCGGCTGATGCAGCGCCTGAATTCCCATCTTCCATAAATACAGTCACTGTATATTCCGGCTGGATGCAGGGTGCGAATCCTGTTATCCAGGCATGTGTGCCGTATGAGCCTGCGCTGCCATACTGCGCCGTTCCCGTTTTGACAGCAGTTTCAGGACTGCCGCTGCTGTCCTTCATATCGAGGAAAGATGCTGTACCGTATTCGGCCGCAGCAGACATCATTCCTGAGATAGTCTCTGCAGTGTCCTCCGATATGACTCTCTCATTGCTCTGCTCATCGTCCATCAGTATACATACGCCTTTGTCCGTGCCTCCGTTTGCTATAACCGATGTGACCCTGGCTACCTGCAGCGGAGTCACAAGTGTCTCGCCCTGACCTATGGAAAGATTCCCTACAGCGGCGCCCTGTCTCTGGCTCTGGTCCATCAGATGCCCTGCACTTTCCTGAGGATAGTTTTCAAGTGCAGTTTCTCCCAGGTGGAATTTCTCAGCCATGGAAATGATCCTGTCGCTGCCAAGCTCTTTGCCGAGCTGTACGAAATAGCTGTTGCAGGAATATGCAAAAGCATCTTTCATGTTTATCCTGCCGTGACCGGAGCTTCCGCCTGTATCGCACTTTATGCTGTGGGAACCTGACTTTACAGATCCCTTGCATGTAAAGGTCCTGTCTTCTGTGACGCCTGATTCCAGTGCAGCCGCTGCAACTATTATCTTGAATACTGATCCGGGAGGATATTCTCCCTGAGTGGCTTTGTTCACCAGCTCGCTGCCTCCGCCGTCTATATAGCTGCTGATGTGATCAGGATCGAATTTCGGAGTACATGCCAGAGCTGCGATCCCGCCTGTGCTGCAGTCCATGACCACAGCAGCGCAATTTTTTTCCTGTTTGTCAAGTATCTCTTCGACGGCCCGCTGTATGCCTTTGTCCACGGTTGTCCTTATCCCTTCGGATGCTGTCTGACCGCTGCTCTCGTCCGAGGTCACTATTATGCCTCGCTCCGGGATCAGATCACCACGGACGTCTGCCACTGCGTACATGTGCCGGTGCAGCGGATCGAGACGGCTGTTGAACATAAGCTCCAGACCTGAAGCTCCGGAGTCATCGCTTTCGTTGACATAACCGATCAGATGTGCTGCAAGCTGATCATCGCTGTATCTGGACGATGCATAGATTATATATGCATCGTATTTCTCAACAAGCTCTTCCCCTGCCCGCCTGTCATATGAATCCGACGAATATACATAGTATCCGCTGCTGCCGCTCTGTACCTGCGCTGCACCGAAGCTTTTAAGCAGCTTTGCGCTCTGGTAGTCGAACTTCCCTTTGCTTATGATATAGATGTAATGTTTCCGGTCCGCCACAAGGGGTGCGCCGTTCCTGTCGTATATGATCCCTCTCGTATTGCTGCCCACAAGTGATATGAGGGACTGGGAATGTTCAGCTGCTGAAAGTTCTTCATGCCCTGCCAGCTGTATGTAAGCCAGCCTGCATGAGATCGCTGCTGCAAGCACCAGCAGGGCTATGGTCAGTGTCCTGATACGTTTTTTTAAGATCTCCATATAAAAACTCCTCCGATGGTATTTTTACCATACAGAGGAGTCTGTATACATTATCTTATTTCTGATATCAGCTTGTCGATGACCTGATCTATGGAAAGACCTGTGGTGTCTATCTCTTCGGCGTCATCTGCCTTTCTGAGAGGGTTGAGTTTCCTGGTCATATCGTTGTGGTCTCTCTGTCTGATGTCTTCCAGGACCTGCTCATATGTCGTCTGCGTTCCTTTTTCTTTTAGTTCTTTATAGCGTCTGTCTGCACGCTCCTCGGCAGACGCTGTGAGGAAAAATTTGTATTCGGCGTCTTTCAGCACGTTGGTGCAGATATCTCTGCCATCCATTATGACGCTTTTCCTGCTGCCCATCTGACGCTGCAGATCCACAAGTTTGCTCCTGACGTCCTGTATGCTGGAACATTGCGACGCCATTTTCGCTACTTCCGGAGTCCTTATTTTGTCATTCACTTTCTCGCCGTCGAGTATTATGTCGCCGTCTGTAAAGTCTATCTGCGTATCTTCCAGCATCTTTCTGACCGCTGCATGATCCGACGGATCTATACCCTGACATATGACCTTGTATGCCACCGACCTGTACATGGCTCCTGTATCTATATAATCTATACCGAGCCTTCCTGCTACTGCCTTTGCGATAGTGCTCTTCCCTGCTCCGCTGGGACCATCTATAGCTATCCTGATCATTTCTTTCATTTTGCTGTCCTTCTTTTAATCGTTATTTTTGTTGACGAGAAGTTTTTCTATCTCAGATACGAATGTGCCTACGTCTGTGAACTGGCGGTATACAGATGCGAATCTGACATATGCAACTTCGTCCACATCCTTGAGGCGATCCATGACAAGTTCACCGATAAACTGGCTCTTTACTTCCTTCTCCATCATGTTGTTGAGACCCCGTTCGATATCATTGACGATGGTCTCCATCTGCGCCAGAGGCACAGGTCTTTTCTCACAGGCTCTTATTATACCGTTGAGCAGCTTGGCTCTGTCGAAGGTCTCCCGCCGTCCGTCCTTCTTTATGACCATGAGGATGACTTCCTCCACCTTCTCATATGTCGTGAAACGTCTGCCGCAGCCTTCACATTCTCTGCGCCTTCTTATGGCATGTCCGTCCTCTGTATGCCTTGAATCTATGACCTTGCTGTTCTCATGCTCGCAGTATGGGCATCTCATCTGAGACCTCCTTCAGATACGCCGGCCCTGTAAAGTCCGGCTGTATGAAATACACTTAACATAAGTTTACAACATCACTTGATTTTTGCCAAGTCAAAATCAGGCAATTATCTAAAGTTCCGATACAGGCGGAACGTCCACAAGTATGACATCGTCGCCGATGGTCCTGACATGTTTCCATTTGATGACGTGATCGCTGGTCTCCTTGCCGAACAGCTTTATGAAACTTCTGTTGCCCGGGATCACGATGCCGTCTATCCTGCCTTCCTTCAGATTTATCTCTATATCGCACACGAATCCCATGCTCCTGCCGTCATAGATATTGATTACTTCCTTGTTTCTGATATCTTCCGTATTCAGCATAATATATATCCCCCTTGTACAATAATAGGTTTTTTCTTCCGTTTGTAATATATATGCTGCTGCCGGCCGCATTATTCTGAGTGAAAAGCAAAAAGGCACAGTGACGGACCGTTTATCCGATGTCACTGTGCCGTATTTACGTTGTGGCGATGCATATTCCGTATGCCGGTATGCTTATCTGATGCTATTTCCTGTATTCCTGTATATGACCTGAATCAAGACGATGGAAATAGTGTCTTGTTTCAGAAACTATGACTCCGCTCAGTGCAAGGAGTGCGATAAGGTTAGGTATAGCCATCAGTCCGTTGAAGATATCAGCTATAGTCCATACTGCTGATACTGTGAGGAACGGTCCGATGAGGACTGCCAGTATGTATATCCATCTGTATACCATAACGACTTTGAGATTTCCTGTAAGGTATTCCAGAGATCTTTCTGCATAATAGTCCCATCCGAGGATAGTTGTGAATGCGAAAAATGCCAGGGCAGCCATCAGTACGAATGTACCTGTGGAGTACGACCACGGCAGACCTTCACCGAAGGCTCTTGCTGTTACTTCTACGCCTTCGAGACCTTCAGCCTTAGCCATGTCATATGCTCCGGAACTCACCACAGTAAGACCTGTCAGTGTACAGATACAAACTGTATCGATGAATGTTCCTGTCATAGTTACAAGACCCTGTCTTACAGGCTCGTTAGTCTGAGCTGCTGCTGCTGCGATAGGTGCGCTACCAAGACCTGATTCGTTTGAGAATATACCTCTTGCAACACCTTTCTGCATAGCCATGAGCATAGTTCCTATCGCACCTCCGGCAACCGCCTTGATGCCGAATGCACTCTGGATGATCTCAACTATCGCATGCGGCACGTTCTTGTAGTTGTATACAACGACACAGATACATATAACAACATATGCTATTGCCATGAACGGCACGACTATGGATGAAACCTTTGCTATCCTCTGGATACCTCCGATGATAACAAGTGCTGCCAGCAGTGCTACAACTATTGCTGCTACTACTGTTGCAATCGAATATTCTGCACCGAATACAGATACGAGATGCTGGTCGTTAGGGTCGAAGAATGATTTCGCCGCTGAAGCGATACCATTTACCTGCGTGATAGTACCTATACCAAGGGCACCTGCACAGCATGCGAAGAATGCGAAGAGTTTCGCAAGCCATTTCCATTTTTTGCCCATTCCGTTTTCTATGTAGTAGAAAGGTCCTCCGAGAAACCTTCCGTCGCCTTTATCGACTCTGAATTTTATCGCCAGCAGGCCTTCTGAATACTTGGTCGCCATACCGAAGCATGCAGCTATTACCATCCAGAACACTGCTCCGGGACCGCCAAGCATCATAGCAGTTGCAACTCCGACGATGTTTCCTGTACCTATCGTCGCTGCAAGAGCTGTACAAAGCGCTCCGAAACTCGTTACTTCACCTACACCGTCTTCTTCATTCTTGACCATGTACTTGAGTGCCTTGCCCAGTTTTCTGAACTGTAACACACCCAGCCTTATAGTCAGGAAAATACCGGTACCCATTATCAGGATGATAAGGGGCAGACCCCAGACGATACCATCGATTTTTTCCAATACAGCTGTAATTGTCATGATTTTCTCCTTCTCCTAAAAAATGAATAGTATGCGCTGAAAACAAACGCAAAAAAAGCTAAAAGCCGATATTTATATCTATCGACTTTCCGGAGAGGACACAAATAAGAACAAAGTCGCTCATGCCGCTGCCTGTCGCCACAATACCCGCCAGAACCGGCTGAACGCACGGAACATCAGTAATGACGCTCCCTTTGCTATAAAATTATCTGCTCTGTCCTTTTGCCTGAGAGATCGCCGGCATGATCGATATTTCCCTTTTCAGGAATGCGTCATACCGCTTACACCTTCGGCGCTCTTGAAGAGGCTCTCCAGAGAATCACTGATCCGACCTGCACTAAAAAAGACTGACGTTCGGGTCAAATCAATGTAATTAATTTACCACATTTGTCAGTCTTTTTCAATATTTCTCATTGCATTATATTGTATACATGAATATCATGTGCACATTTTTGTCAGCATCGCATAACTATTTTGCGGTCTTCTTTGCTGACTTGTCCGAAGCCTTGGCGTTATCCAGAATGAAATCCTGCACCTTCTCGTACAGAAGCTGTATGTGTACATATTCGTCAGCTTCTCTGCCGGTCTGCTTCTTGATGGCGTCCTCATCGTATCCCTGATCCTCCAGGTCCTTGAGGTACTTTTTCTTCTCATCGTTCGTGTACGTGAGACCTTCTTTGTCTGCGATATACTCTATCAGCATCTCCTGCTTGATACGCAGCTTGCTGCTGTCTTCATTGACAGCCTTGAAGTCCTTCTCGCTGCCAAGATTATAACTGCTGAGGACTTCTTTGCGGGTCATATTGTTTTCTGAAGCTATATCGTCCAGCTGGTTGCTGTTGAACTCCATGTAGTAGTCCAGCTCTTCTTCCGGGTATTTTTTGACTTCGGTCTTCTCAAGGACATCGGACCACAGTGTGGTTTTCTGGTTGTTTTTAGCTTCAGTTTCTTTTTCGTCGTAAAGTTCTTTTTTCACTGAAGCTTCGTATGATTTGATGCTCTTGTATTTGGTGTTGTTTTTCACGAAATCCAGATCGTAATCAGGCGTCACGCTGCGCTTTGCTGAGTTTATCGTCACTTCGAACACTACATCCTTGCCCTGAAGGCTCTCCTGGCTGTAGTCTTTCGGGAACGTCAGGTTCAGCTTCACTTTGCTGCCTACCTTCTTGCCGATCAGGCCTGACTCGAATCCGTCGATGAACGAATTGCTGCCTATAACCAGATCATAGCCTTCTGCCGAGCCGCCGTCGAAAGCCTTGCCGTTTATCTTGCCCACATAGTCGATATTGACTGTATCGCCGTCTTTGACCTTGCTGCCTTTGCTGACACTCTCAGATTTGGCTGCTGCCTTGACGTCGCTGTCGATCGTCTCTTTTATCTCTTTCTTCGACACGCTGATCGTATATGGCTCTGCTGTAAGTCCCTTGTATTCGCCTACTTTCTTGAAGTAGTCCTTCAGATCATAATCTGCATACGGATCGCTGTTTCCGCAGCCTGCCAGTATCCCCGTCATCAGCAGGCATATCATGATCAAACATATTTTTTTCTTCATCAAACTTCTCCTTCTCATTTGTTTTAAAACATCTTATGTATCCGTTCCATGGTGGTATCCACATCGTGCATAGCCTTTGCACAGTTCTGCAGCTCCTGTGCCACATAGCCCGGCATCTCGTCCTTGCTCTTGTACTTGAGTTCATGCTCAAGACTTGCCCATGTGTCCATAGCTATGGTCCTTATCTGTATCTCCACAGGCATGTGATAAGTCCTGTCGCTGAGGAATACAGGCACCTCTACCACAAGGTGCAGGCTCCTGTAGCCGCTCTCCTTCGGATTCCTGATGTAGTCCGTCTTTCTTATCAGCACTATATCATCCTGTCTCAGCAGACTTTTCTCGATAGTATATACATCGTCGATATAGTTGCAGATGACACGGACGCCTGCGAAATCAGTCAGCTTGTAGACCGATTCGATCTCCATTGGCCATCCCTTGCGCTGTATCTTCTCTGTTATGCTGCTGAGGCTTTTGAGTCTGCACTCCATATGATGGATCGGGTTGTAGTCATGCTTGACACTGAACTCATTGTCAAGGACCTCCAGCTTGGTGCTGATCTCCTTGATAGCTGCACTGTATCTCATACGCAGATCTGCAAATATACGTGCCGTATCCTTGGCTTCCTGTATCGTGACAGACATCTGCGCGGGCAGCATGGACTCGCTGATCTCAAAATTCTCGTTTCTTTCAAGTATCATATAAATACTCCTTTTTGATTTTGCATGATATAACTCCCACTGCAATACAGGATGATTCTACCACAGGTTTTTGTGGATTCTGTGTTATATTTTTATTCTGCTGCCGCTTATAAGCCTGTTTTTACGGCTATATTCCTCAAGGAGCTCCGATATCTCTCTGTTCACCAGCTCCACCTCGGCTCTGAGCTCTCCGGCGGACATCCTCAGTGCATCGTTGCCTGTGGCTATCATCTGCTCAAGATTGTCAGACGACGCCACCCTGACTGTATATTTATTTTTCATATCATGGCTCATGCGTTCTATATATGTGTCGGCAGTCTCGCCTTCTTTTGTATATACTACTTCCACCTCGCCGATCTTTTCTGTATGGCCTGTGCCGCCCTTGACCTTGTATGCGTCGAAGACCACCATCACCCTGCATTTCCTGTAGCCCTGATAGTTTTCAAGTATCTCTATCAGGGCTTCCCGTGATGCATCGAAGTTGACCTGTGACAGTGCCTTGAGGTCGTCCCATGCAAAGATTATATTGTAGCCGTCAACGATGAGATATTCTTCTCTGACCTTCATATCCCGTGTCTTTCCCTGATAGCTGCTGCTTTCTATGACACGGCGCGGGATCGCTTTAGACTGCGACTTAGGTGCTATGTACGCTTTGTCCATGTACCTTTTCAGATCTTCTTCACCCCATGATGAGCTGTCTGCCGAAGCAGTGCTGCTCCGTGTATATGAAAATTCGTTTGCTTCGTCTTCATCATGCTGCGACGCCAGCTGCGGCTGCACATGCATCATGCTGTCAGCTTCATCCCACTTGACGTTATGGCCTGCACCTCCGCTGCAGAATACCGAATCCGCAGTGTTTTCGGTATCTCTGTCGGGGTCATAGCCTGTACTTTCCACCACCTGCTGCTGATCGTGGCACGGTTCATATCCGCACACATCGCATATCAGATGTCCGCACCCCTTCGTGTAGGATGCGACTTCCACTGAATAGTTTTTCATCTCACTGACGGGAGCCTTTCCTGTCAGCACCGACAGACTGCCGTCTGAAACAGGGGCAGATACGCTGCCTCCCATCCGCTGTATGTCTGACATGGCTCTGCCTGTCATCTCCTGCGGTATCTCAAGTGTGAATTCATACCATGGCTCCAGCAGGATCGTCTCTGCTTTTCTGAGACCCTGGCGCACAGCTCTGTATGTTGCCTGCCGGAAGTCTCCACCTTCTGTATGCTTCAGATGCGCTCTGCCGGCTATGACCGTTATCTTCATGTCCGTTACAGGCGAGTTCGTCAGGACTCCTGTATATTGTTTTTCCATAAGGTGTGTCAATATGAGACGCTGCCAGTTCCTGTCCAGCTGATCCTCGCTGCAGTCTGTCGCAAAGGTCATGCCGCTGCCCTGCTCTGCCGGCTCAAGCAGCAGATGCACCTCCGCATAATGCCGGAGCGGTTCGAAATGCCCCGACCCTATGACCGGAGATTTTATCGTTTCACGGTATGATATCCTGCCCTGTCCGAAACCCACGGATACTCCGAAGCGCTGCGCCATTATGTTCTTCAGGATCTCCAGCTGTATCTCTCCCATAAGCTGGAGCTGTATCAGCCTGAGCTGCTCGTTCCAGACCACATTGAGCTGCGGTTCCTCTTCTTCCAGCTGCCTGAACATCGCCAGCACGCCGTGCACATCCTGACCGTCAGGAAGTATCACATCGTAGACAAGCGCCGGTTCCAGAAAGGCTGTCTTTACCTGTTTTTCTGCCCCCAGGACCTGTCCTGCAAAGGTCCCTGTCAGACCTGTTACTGCACACACATCACCTGCCGACACCGATTCTGCGTTCCTGAACTTTTCTCCTGAATATATCCTTATCTGCTCGATCTTTTCTTCTTTTGTTTCCCGGCCGCTGCCTCCTGCAGCCATCCCTGAAGTTTCATATGATACCGGTTCTTTTACTTTCAGGTTTCCTCCTGTCAGTTTGAGATGCGTCAGTCTGTTTCCCTGGCTGTCCCTTGTTATCTTGAAGACTCTTGCTCCGAAACTGTTTCCGTAATGAGGCTGCACAGCATATCTGCAGAACCCTTCGAGGAAAGTTTCTACGCCGTCGTTTTTCAGTGCGGAGCCGAACCAGCACGGGAATATCTGTCTGTCAGATATGGCTGTCCTTATCGAGTCCTCCGACAGCTCTCCGGTATCGAAATATTCCTCCAGCAGCTGTTCATGACACGACGCCACCTCTTCACTGTCAGGTGCATTACCGGAAAAATCCGTACACCGGTCATCGAGGCGCTGCTTCAGTTCGTCCATCACCGATTTGCGATCCGCACCCTGCAGATCCATCTTGTTTATAAAGATGAACACTGGTATACCGTACTTTTCAAACAGCCTCCAGAGCGTCAGCGTGTGCCCCTGAACACCGTCCTTGCCGCTTATCACCAGTATAGCCTGATTGATCACCTGCAGAGTCCGTTCCATTTCTGCCGAAAAATCCACATGTCCCGGCGTATCCAGCAGTGTTATCCTCGTATCGCTGTACTCCATCTGTGCCTGCTTTGAAAATATGGTAATGCCTCGTTCTCTTTCCTGTGAGTCCGTATCAAAAAATGCATCCCTGTGATCTACTCTGCCAAGTTTTCTTATGGTGCCTGTCAGGTAAAGCAGTGCTTCTGAAAGCGTCGTCTTGCCTGCATCCACATGAGCGAGTATCCCTGTGGTGATTTTTTTCATATATTCCACCTTCTTTATCGTTTTCATATATCTGACCTGAACGCCTCTGCCGGGACTTTCAGGCCCCTGATTTCTCATCATCCTGCCGCCTGTATCAGATCCCGTCTGCCTGATGACGGTCTGTCCCGGCGGCTTTTCTCAAGTATAACATATATCATGCAAAAAACATATGTCCGGCACTGCGATCTGTACCATCCCACCTGCTAAAGAGAACGCAGGGCAAACATTTGTTTACATCCTGTTCTTTTTATGTTAAAATCATTCTTATACAGAGAACATTCAGCATAAGAACTATCACGGAGGACATGATGGAACTCAAAGAACGTGAACAGAAGATCCTTGATTATATGAAAGAAGAAATACGGGAGAAAGGCTATCCGCCTACTGTCCGTGAGATATGTGCCGCACTGGGCATCAAATCCACATCTACAGCGCACAAGGATATCGCCAGCCTTGTGGACAAGGGATTCATACGCAAAGACCCGTCAAAACCAAGAGCGCTGATGGTAGTGGGCGCAGAACATGACGCACCGGTCGCATCATCCCCTGCATCATCCGCAGCAAGCGATAGCATTGCCCATACATCAGTCGTAGAGGTGCCTGTGGTGGGCAGGATCGCTGCCGGCACTCCGATACTCGCCGAACAGAATATAGAAGACAGCTTCCCTGTTCCTTCGAGATTCGTAGGCAGCGGCAGGACATTCATGCTCACAGTCAAAGGCGAAAGCATGATCGAAGCCGGCATCATGGACGGCGACTATATCCTGGTGGAGCAGCAGCGTTCAGTCCGCAACGGTGATATCGTAGTCGCCATGGTGGACGGATTCGAGAGCGAAGCCACTGTGAAGACATTCTACAAAGAAGGGGATCACATCAGACTCCAGCCTGAGAACTCAACCATGAGCCCTATAATCGTCAGAGATGTCAAGATACTGGGCAAAGTCAAAGGTGTGTTCAGGTATTTCTGATACAGCCCTATTATACACTATGAACAGCACAGGAGACCCGTTTCCGGATCTCCTGTTTTTGTGTCCTTGTTCTGATATCAGCAGTATTTCTTTATCTTCATTTTCTTCGTGAAGCCTGTTTTTTGGCTGAACAGTTTCTTATATTTACTGTACTTGCGCTTCGGGACTTTGACTACTGCTTTTTTGTATATATCCTATTTGCTGTTTTGATAACAAAACCATCATTTTTCATTGCCTGCAGGGATGAAACAGCTCATGATGCCGCAATATCTTCAGGATGTCTGCCAATTATGACACTGTCACCGCCTTTTTATGTCAAAACCATTGTTTTTTGCAATACAAGTAGTATAATTAATGCTTAATGTTGTCTGACAACACTACAGAAGGGAGAAATCACATACATGAACAGACTTGACTTTAAACAGAAAGATGCTTCGCAGAAAGTTGTGGAAAGTCTCTATGACGATCTTCAGCGGCGTATCACTGCAAGCCCGCCGGGACAATGTCCTGTAGATATGGCAGAATCTTTCCTGAAACTCTGTCACGCACAGTCATGTGGCAAGTGTGTTCCCTGCAGAGTCGGTATCGGCCAGCTGCTGGAACTCATGGACAAACTGCTTGCGCTTGACTCAGAGAACTCTATGGACGATCTGACACTTATCAAAAACACAGCAGCTGCTATAAGGGATTCTGCTGACTGTACCATAGGCTCAGAGGCAGCTGACATGATCCTGCGCAGTATGGAAGGATTCAGAGAAGATTACGAAGAACACGTACTCAGAAACAGATGTACACAAAACATACAGGATTCCAAACAGCCTGTGCCTTGCATAGCCGGATGTCCCGCAGGAGTGGATGTCCCCGGATACACTGCACTTGTTCAGGCAGGAAGATACGATGACGCCGTGCGCCTTATCAGAAAGGACAACCCGCTGCCTGCTGTATGTGCACTGATATGCGAGCACCCCTGCGAAGAAAGATGCCGCAGGAAGCTTATCGACACGCCGATAAATATCAGAGGGCTCAAGCGTTTTGCCATCGACAACTGCAGCAAAACGGTCCCTGTACCTGCACCTATGGATGACACCGGAAAAAGGGTCGCTGTCATAGGCGGCGGTCCCAGCGGACTTTCGGCGGCATATTTCCTGGCACTGATGGGTCACAAGGTACATATCTTTGAAAAAAGGAACCAGCCCGGCGGTATGCTGAGATACGGTATACCTCAGTACCGCCTGCCAAGGGAAAGGCTGCAGTGGGATATAGACGCCATCGTGTCTATGGGTGTCGAGATCGAGACGGACACCGATATCAACGACAGCGAAGTCATACGTGACATCAACGACAACTATGATGCGGTCTACATATCCATCGGTGCCCACACCCACAAGTCTATCGGTATAGACGGCGAATACAGCAAGGGTGTAGTCCCTGCTGTGGAAATGCTCAGAGGTATAGGCGATGATGCCATTCCGGATTTCAGAAACAAAGCAGTCGTAGTCATAGGCGGCGGCAATGTCGCCATGGACGTGGCAAGAACAGCAAAGCGTCTTGGCGCTTCTGAAGTCAGCATCGTTTACAGACGAAGAAGGCAGGATATGACCGCACTCCCCGATGAGATCGATGGCGCAGTCGCTGAAGGATGCACGCTGCTGGAGCTCAAAGCACCTTCAAGGATAGAAAGCAGCAGCGCCGGCAACGTCAAAGCGCTCTGGGTGCAGCCGCAGATCGCAGGCAGAGCTGACAGTTCCGGACGTCCGAGACCTGTGGCTGCCCAGTCCCCGGAGGAACGTATACCGTGTCATATCATAATATCAGCTATAGGTCAGGGGCTGGAAGCAGCAGGATTCGAAAAATACGGTATACCTGTCATAAAAAATACATTTGCAACTGAAACTTCCAGCGCCATAAACGAGGTAGACGGGTTCTTTGCCGGAGGAGACTGCGTGACCGGGCCTTCTACCGTCATAAACGCCATCGCAGCCGGAAAAGTCGCTGCAGCCAACATCGATACATATCTGGGATACGATCACAGGATCAGTGCCGAGGAAGATATCGACATACCTGAACCAAGAGTCATGGACAGCAAGCCTTGCGGACGTGCTGAACTGAAACTCAGATATGCCAAGGACCGCGGCAATGACTTTCTTGAGATCGAAAACGGCATGAGTCTGGAAGAAGCCCTGCAGGAAGCCAGCAGATGCCTGCGGTGCGACAGGTTCGGTATAAGCTCACTGAAAGGAGGACGCAGAGAACAATGGTAAAACTTACTATCAACGACCAGAAAATTTCCGTAAAGAGCGGCACTACCATCATGGAAGCTGCGAAAATGGTGGGCATCGACATACCGCACCTCTGCTTCCTTGAAGGTATCAACGAGATAGGTGCCTGCAGAGTCTGCATCGTGGAAAATGCCGGTATGGACAAACTGATCCCTGCCTGCAACACGCCCGTTGAAAGCGGAATGAAGATATACACCAACAGTCCCAGAGTCAGGAGGACAAGACGCATAAACGTAGAACTGATACTGTCTGACCACGACTGCAAATGCGCAATATGTCACAGGAGCGGCAACTGCAACCTGCAGAAACTGGCAAACGACCTGGGCATACTGGAGATACCATATGAGAACATTGCAGAAAAAAAGCGCTGGAACACCCAGGGCCCGCTGGTGCGTGACGCTTCAAAATGTATCAAGTGCATGAGATGCATACAGGTATGCGACAAGATACAGGGCATGAACATCTGGAACCTTTCAGGCAGCGGCTACCGTACAACTGTAAGTGTATCCCAGAACGTGCCTTTTGACATGACCCACTGCACATACTGCGGACAGTGCATCACTCACTGCCCTGTAGGCGCCCTCAGGGAAAGATCCGATACGAACAGAGTCCTCGACGCTATCGCCGATCCGGACAAGATAACTGTAGTACAGATAGCCCCTGCAGTGCGTACAGCATGGGGAGAATCCATCGGACTCTACAAGGAGGAAAGTACCCTCGGCAAGCTCATAAGCGCTCTCCGTCAGATCGGGTTCGACTATATATTCGATACAGTCTACTCTGCCGATCTTACGATAATGGAAGAAGGCAGCGAGTTCCTGGAGCGTGTCAAAGAACGTGACAGACACAGATGGCCGATGTTCACATCATGCTGTCCCGGATGGATAAGATTCATCAGATCGGAATATCCGGAGTTCACAGACAATCTTTCCTCTGCAAAATCTCCACAGCAGATGTTCGGAGCTATAAGCAAGACGTATATAGCCCATAAGCTGGGGCTCGATCCTGACAAGATCGTAAGCGTTTCCATAATGCCGTGTCTTTCCAAAAAGTACGAACGCAGTGTCCCTGCCGTGAATGACAGCGGATGCGGATCAGATGTGGATATCGTGCTGACAACAAGAGAGCTCACAAGGCTCATCAATGCCGACAGGATACGTGTCGCCGATCTCAGCGAAGGCAGCTTCGATGAATTTTTCGGAGAAGGCACCGGTGCCGGAGTCATCTTCGGAGCTTCCGGCGGAATCATGGAAGCAGCTCTCAGATCTGCATATTTCATGCTCACCGGCAGGAATCCTGAAAAAGACGCATTCAAGCGTGTACGAGGCGTGAAGGGATGGAAAGAAGCCACTTTCGATATCGAGGGAGCTGAGATAAATGTTGCAGCTGTCAGCGGTCTTGGCAACGCCAGAAAACTGATGGAAGCCATAAAATCCGGAAAGGTCAGCTATGATTTCGTCGAAGTCATGGCGTGCCCTGGCGGATGTGCAGGCGGAGGCGGACAGCCGGTCCATGACGGCCTTGAGCTTGCAGAAGAACGTGGCCGCAGTCTTTACGGCATAGACAGCGCCGTACCAATAAGATTTTCCCATGAAAACCCGTCAGTGCAGATGACATACAGCGAATATCTCGAACACCCGCTGTCACGCAGAGCACACGAACTGCTGCATACAAAACACAGCGACTGGAGGCTGTAGATACAGTATATTTGCTAAAACAGGAGCAGAGACCATATTCCCGGTTCTCTGCTCCTGCTGCGTTTTTCAATGTCTTATAAACTGCTGTCGACTGCGATCTCTACGCTTTTCCCACTAAAAGCAATGCCGTACTTCAGCACCGTTTTCACAGCCCTGCCGCTGAACTCGCTGTCATAATGCCTGTCGTCTATCTGTTTCAGTGCTTTCTGCGATAGTTTCTTCAGTTCTTCTTCGTATACGTTTCTGGCTGCCTTGAATTCCAGGATGATCCCTGGAAGGCCATTCTTCTTCGGCTGCATACATATATCATACCGACCGTCTCCGGCTTCCCTGTTGGACATCACACGATAGCTGCTGTCCATAACAGCACAGAGCCCCAGAGTAAGACCGTGGTAAAAATTCTCGCCCATAGTATCATAGTAGCTCACAGACTGTGTAAACAGTTTCTGCAGCTTTTCCTGAAGCTGACTGACATTGCCGGTATAAAGCGCTTCCTGTATATATACTGCTGTCGACTGCGGTATGATATCACGGAGTTTTGCCAGCACTTCCCTGTTGTACACGAAAGATATCTCTTTATTCGGTACAGCAACTTCGCACATGAAATTCCCGTCCGGAGCAGTCTCTGCACTGAGTGCTTTGAGGTACCCTGTCACAAGCAGGAAGCTGTATATGGACGACGGGTCATTTTTGAGCTGCGGATAGATCACCCCCGTGTCCACATACGCCGGGAATGATTTTCCCTGCATCAGAGAGTAGAGCCTCTGGTATATATCATCATCTGCATATGACATGATCTCGCCGATGATATCATTATTGCCGGTGGACTGCCAGAAAGTCCGGGGAGCGCAGTCATTGCTGAAATAGTTTATCACTGACCACGGGTTGAATATATCAGTATTGCCGAAGCGGTATCCGTCATACCACTGGCTAAGTTCTTCATACTTATCCGAAGCGCCGTAATAATCCGCCATCGCCCTGACTTCATCTGATGTGAATCCGAAATATGAGCTGTATTTCCTGTCCAGTATGGAGTTGATCTTCAGGTTGTTGAGTCCGCTGAAGATACTTTCTTTAGCGATCCTCAGTATACCTGTCATGAACCCGTAAGCCAGGTGAGGATTATCCTTGAAACCTCCGGAAAACAGATTCCTCATAAAAAGTATCACCTCGTCATAGAATCCGGTCATGTAACCCTGATGAACAGGCGTATCATATTCATCTATTATGATCACTGCCGGGACGCCATGGTGTTTATGCAGCATCGACGACAATGACAGAAGCGCTGTCGACAGTTCTTCTTCGGTGGAGATCTTACTTATGACTCTGTTGTAATAGACTTTCTCACTTTCGCTGCATCTGCTGCTGCTTCCAAGTTCCGGATGCCGGTCGAACTCATTTTTGATTATCTCGGCAAGCAGATCGTATGTGGCCTCCCAGGTCATACATTTTACATCCTTGAAAGTCAGATATATCACCGGGTATTTTCCCTGAGCCTCTCTGTATTTCCGACCGCATTTCCAGATATTCCTGTTCCTGAAAAATACAGATGTGTCTTCACCGGTCTTTTCGAAGAAAGTTCTGATCATTTCAATTGTCAGCGTCTTACCGAAACGTCGTGGTCGTGTGAACAAAGAGACCTTCGGTACTTCGTCCAGAAAGTCCTTTATGAGCAGAGTCTTGTCCACATAATAATAGCGCTGCACTGCTTCTCTGTAATCCGAAACGCCTACAGGCAGCGGAAGTTTGCCTTCCGATTCCGATTTTTTATATATACCTGACCGCACACGATTATCTGCAGGTTTCTCTGCATCAGCAGGTATCTCCCAGCTGCGTCCGTTCTTCTCGGCACCGTCGATACGGCCTTCTTTGCACAGATATGCGACTCTCCGTTCAGATACGTGCCATATACCGGCAGCCTCTTTTACCGTCATCGTATATTTCATCAGTTACACCTCCATGAATATCATCGTAATGCCGTCACTTTTTCTCTGTATATTATACTCCAGAAAAAGAACGATATCAACGATATCGTTCCGAACAATATCATTGATATCCGGTTATCATTCCGAAGCATAACTGGATGTACTGCCTGCGATACTTTGTTTCAGAGAATACAGTTATCAGTCGCTGAAATCCTTATCATCGGAAACAGGCGCTTTTTCATCCTCCTGTGCAGCAGCGCTTTCCCTCTCTTTTCTTATAGCCAGACGGATGACTCTGTACATACAGTACAGAAGTACGGCATATTTGATAACTCCGAATACTATCATCTGCAGCAATTGTAAAAAACTTGTTATGTTCATGGTTTTTCCTTTCTGTCCAACACATTATATCTTTATCATACAAAGATACTGTACCAATGCAAAGACTTTGTTCATTTTATTTTTCATATCATATACATAAACCCTGTCGGATATCTTTTTGTGACAAGCTTTTTTATCTTTTTTTGATTTTAAAAAAGTGCGCAAGGCGAAATCTTCGATTTCTTTGCACATATGTCGATGAATAGCAGCAACTCATTTAATATGCTTTCTATGAAAATGCCTGCGTACTGTGCTCATACAAAAAAAGAAAAAGCGGCGGTATCGCTTCCGCCGCTTTTTGATCATGAACCAGATTTCAGATCCTATCCTTCGTATCTCTTCAGCACTGTTTCTGCCACATACTCTGCTTTGAGTTCGCCCAGTGCCTTGAAGTGTGCCTGTTCTGTATGGAACTTGAAAGCTTCTTCGTCTTTCCAGTTTTCCACCAGAAGTATCTCATCTTCGTTGTCGATGGACAGATAATAGTCGTATTTGATGTTGCCTTCTTCTGCTCTCGACTTCTGAGGCACTTCCAGTTTGTTCACTGCTTCATAGAATTCTGCTCTTTTGCCTGGTTTTGTGAAATAATGTACATTAAGAACTACCATTTTGTTTCTCCTTTCCTGCTGCATGTCTCCCTGCAGCTTGCTGCAAAAAATATTTTATCTTCATCTGCTATCTTACCAGCAGCTTCTTTATACCTGCGTCAAGTCCGTCCAGCGAAAGCTCGAACATAGGGAAGACATTGCCTACAGCCTCTATGGTCTGTGCGCCGTATGCCCACGGCCATGCTTCCTGCTCTATGGGGTTCAGCCATATCAGTTTCTTGTATCTGCGTTTGAACTTGTTGAGCCACACCATTCCCGGTTCTTCGTTCCACAGGCCTATGTAGGAATTGCCTCCACGCCTGAAAAGCTCCGACGGCGCCATGGCTGCATCGCCCACGAATATTACTTTGTATTCGCTGTCCAGATTGTTCAGCACCCAGTCAGTCTCCACCCAGTCGCCCCGTCTGCAGTACGGCGTCGTATAGAGATGATCGTATATACAGTTATGGAAATAGTATATCTTCAGGTCCTTGAAATGATTGGACTTGCTCACTGCCTGGAAAAGCCTGTTGCACAGCCTCGTATACGGCAGCATGGATCCGTCCGAGTCTATCAGCAGCAGCAGTTTCACAGTATTTTTTCTCGGCTTGTCGTATACTATGCTGAGAAGCCCTGCATTTTCACAAGTCTCGTCTATAGTCCTGTCTACGTCAAGCTCTGTCTTTGCTCCATCTACCCTCGATGAATACTGACGCAGTTTCCTGAAAGCCATCTGGAACTGTCTGATATCCAGTATCGTATCCTCTCTGAAGTCCCTGAACTTGCGCTCCCCTGCTACTTGTACAGCCGATTTGTGACGGCTGGTGCCGCCTACTCTGATACCTGCGGGATTATATCCGCCTCTGCCGAAAGGCGATGTGCCTCCGGTTCCTATCCAGCGATTACCTCCATCGTGTTTTTCCTTCTGCTCATTTATACGTTCCTGGAACATCTTCAGCAGCTCTTCCAGCTCTCTGGCAACATTCTCTATATCGCCACGATCATCGAGAGCTCTTTCCCTGTCTGATTCATTGAGCCAGTTCCAGAATTCCTCCGGAAGTTCCTCCGGAGTCTGTATACCTTTGAAATACTCTGCAAACACCGCATCGAACTTGTCATAGTCTGCTTCTGTCTTTATCAGTATACTCCTGCACAGGTTGTAGAACCCCGTCAGAGTCGACTCTCCGAGCCCCTTGTCAAGAGCTTCTATCAGTGTCATCCATTCATTTATGGAAACTGACAGGCCTTTCGCCCTGAGTAAGTAAAAAAATTCAAGAAACATCGTTTACCACCTCTTCAGTGAATAACCCTTGGTCTTTATCTCTTCCAGCACCTCTATGTCCTGATTTTTCTTCAGCAGCACTCCTATGAACGGCATATCGTCTGACAGATGCTTTATATCCACTCCACTTATCATCAGCGCCTGTATCCAGTCCAGCAGCTCCGATGTGCTCGGCTTTTTCTGGATAGCATCCATCTTTCTTATCGCATAAAAAGCTTCCAGCGCCTTTTCCTGAAGCTTCCTGTCTATATCGCCGAAGTGTACTTTGATTATCTCTGCCATCTTTTTCTGGTCAGGGAATTCGATATAGTGGAAGATACATCTTCTCAGGAATGCGTCAGGCAGTTCCTTCTCCGCATTTGACGTGATGATGACGATAGGTCTGTGCTTCGTCTTTATGGTCTCCTTCGTTTCATTGATGTAAAATTCCATCTTGTCCAGCTCCCAGAGCAGGTCATTAGGGAATTCCAGATCCGCCTTGTCTATCTCGTCTATCAGAAGCACCACCTGCTTGTCCGAATTGAAAGCCTCGCCCAGCTTGCCCAGCTTGATGTACTGCTTGATATCGGCAACATCGCCTTCTCCGAACTGGCTGTCGTAAAGTCTCTGCACGGTATCATATACATAAAGACCTTCCTGAGCCTTTGTGGTGGATTTGATACCCCAGATTATCAGCTCCATGCCAAGAGACTTGGAAATAGCTTCCGCCAGCATAGTCTTTCCTGTACCCGGTTCGCCTTTTATCAGCAGCGGCTTCTGCAGAGCTATAGAAACATTTACAGCGTTCATAAGCTCTTTTGTAACTACATATTCATCACTGCCTTTGAAAACATTCATACCCATTTGTTAAAAATCTCCTTTTCCATATATAAAAATCAAAACATATACTATCACAGTCCTGCCAGCGCACTTACCATCACCGGGACTGCAACTGAAAGAACAGCTCCTGTCACGAAGGAATATACTGCTATATCACCTCTCGTAGCTCCTTCAACTATAGGCAGGCACACATCCATGGCTGCAGCTCCAGGCAGGCTGGTACATTCTATATACCCCACTTTCCTGGCTACTGCCGGTATTATCAGTATCGCTATCATCTCCCTCATGACATTGTGCATGAATGAAAGTGCACTTACCTTCAGCGAATAATCGGCGAGCATTGCAGGTGCCAGCGTATACCAGCCGAATCCTGCGCCTACGCACATTGAATCCCTGAGGCCTACAGGCAGCACCAGCGATGCTGCTATGGCGCCAACCATCGTCCCGGCTATCACAGCAAAGGGGAATATCACGATACGCCACCCGGCTTCACGAAAACTATTTATGATGGTACCTTCAAGGCCGATATCCACGCCTACGAAAAACAGCAGCAGACAAAGCCCGACGACTATGATACTGCCTGTTATCTCGATGAAACTGTCCGGCAGTATCAGATAACCTGCTGCGATACCCGCTGCAACAGACGTCACGATACATATCGTCATAGTATGGTCAGTCCTTACTTTTTCCTTTTCATGCTCAGTCTCTTCACAGGCTGCTGCACCTGCATCATCCGGCTGATCTTCCTCCGGTGCGGTCTTCATACTGCACTCATCCGGCGTACCCGTCAGGTTCCTGCGCCGGCCTTCCTTATCGAACCCCATGGCCTTCCGCAGTGCGAACACTGCCGCTACGCTTCCTGCCATCATGAAAAGCGTCATACCAAGTGCTGTCAGTCCTATAGTGTCGAGAGATCTGACGATGCTTTCATCGGAGCCTATGCGGCTGCCCATTATGAACACCAGTATCGTTATTGCTACTAAAGGCACTTTCCCTGCAAAACCCATCTCTCGATTGTTTTTCCTCATGATAGCTCCTGTGAAATAACCGATGACGGTCATCCCCAGATAAAGAACGGTCACACCCATTTATA
>CAKQUI010000010.1 GCA_934277495.1 uncultured Clostridia bacterium
AAAGATATAATTGGAGGTGCACACTGATGGGTAAAGACGTTATAATCGCCTGCGATTTCAGCAGCAAGGAACAGACTTTTGATTTCCTGAAGAAATTCGGAGACAGGAAACCATATGTGAAAATAGGCATGGAGCTTTTTTATGCAGAAGGCCCTGCGATAATCAGAGAGATAAAGTCCATGGGACATAAGATTTTCCTGGACCTGAAACTCCACGACATACCTAATACAGTAAAAAAAGCTATGAACGTCCTTAGCGGACTTGATGTGGATATGTGCAATGTCCATGCAGGCGGCACGAAAGCCATGATGGAGGCAGCTCTTGAAGGGCTGGTGCGTCCTGACGGCACAAGACCTCTGCTCATCGCAGTTACTCAGCTGACTTCCACTACGCAGGAACGTATGGAAAAGGATCTTCTAATAAAGGAGCCTATGGAAGATGTCGTTGGACATTACGCCCGCAACGCCAGGGATGCAGGTCTCGACGGCGTCGTATGTTCACCGTTGGAATCAGGCAGAGTCCATGATATATGCGGCAGCGAATTCCTGACAGTGACGCCGGGTGTGAGATTCGCCGATGATGACAAGGGAGACCAGGCGAGAGTCACTACGCCTGCAAGAGCAAAGGAGCTGGGCTCAGACTACATCGTGGTAGGACGCAGCATAACCGGGGCCGCAGACCCTGTCAGCGCATATGAACGCTGCATCAGTGAATTCGTAGGATAGATATTATTTAAGATTCAGGAGGAATACAAATGTCAGATATAAAAACTCAGATCGCAAAAGCACTGCTCGATATAGAAGCGGTTTTTCTCAGACCGGATGAGCCTTTCACATGGGCCAGCGGTATCAAAAGCCCGATATACTGTGACAACAGACTGATTCTCACAGCACCGGAAGTAAGGAACGTGGTGGAAAACGCCATCGCAGATACAGTAAAAAGAGAATATCCTGACGCCGAGGTCCTAATGGGCACTAGCACTGCAGGTATAGCTCATGCAGCTATCGCAGCTCATATCCTTGGAATCCCGATGGGTTATGTGCGTTCAGGTGCAAAAGATCACGGCAGGAACAACCGTATCGAGGGCAGACTTGAAAAAGGCCAGAAAGTCGTTGTCATCGAGGATCTCATCTCGACAGGCGGCAGCGTGATAGAAGTGGTAGAAGCACTCAGAGAAGCCGGTGCAGAGGTGCTGGGTATCGTCAGCATATTCACTTACGGCATGAAGAAAGGTCTTGAAAGACTCAGCGCTGCGAATGTAAAGAATATCAGTCTCAGTGACTTTGACGCTGTTGCTGCTGCAGCAGCAGAGACAGGTTATATCAAACAGTCAGACGTTGAAAGACTCATGGCGTTCAGAAATAACCCGCAGGACGAGAGCTGGATAAACAAATAATCAAAAGGTACAAGGAGGGATACACATACATGAAACATCTGATCGATATAATGGAGCTGACTACAGCTGAAATCGATGAAATGATTGAAACTGCCAATGATATCATAGCTCACCCCGACAGGTACAGCGAGAAATGTCACGGCAAAAAACTTGCAACACTGTTCTTCGAACCGTCTACCAGGACAAGGCTCAGCTTTGAAGCAGCCATGTACGAACTGGGGGGCAATGTGCTGGGGTTTTCCGAGGCTCAGAGTTCTTCTGCATCCAAGGGAGAAAGCGTAGCAGACACTATAAGGACAGTAGGTGCTTATGCGGATATAATCGCGATGAGACATCCCAAGGAAGGTGCTCCGCTGGTAGCTTCTTCAAGATCCATCGTGCCTATAATAAATGCAGGCGACGGAGGGCACAACCATCCTACCCAGACACTGACGGACCTGCTTACCATAAGCCGTGAAAAGGGAAGACTGGACAACATGACCATAGGCCTCTGCGGAGACCTGAAATTCGGCAGGACAGTCCACTCGCTGATAAGCGCCATGTCAAGATACGACAATATAAAATTCGTGCTCATATCACCGGATGAACTGAACATACCGGGCTATATCAAGCAGGAAGTACTTATAAAGAACAACATAGAGTTCGTTGAGACTACTGATCTTGAAGGCGCTATGCCGGATCTGGACATACTTTACATGACAAGGGTCCAGAGAGAACGCTTTTTCAACGAACAGGACTACATTCGACTGAAGGACAGCTACATACTGACTCCTGAAAAACTGCACAATGCAAAGGAGACGCTGAGCATCCTCCACCCGCTGCCTCGTGTCAATGAGATCTCAGTAAAAGTCGATGATGATCCGAGAGCTGCTTATTTCGATCAGGTATTGAACGGTAAATACATCAGGATGGCTCTGATACTCAAGCTTCTGGAGGTGGAATAGAATGATAATAGGCAAGATAGAAAACGGTATAGTACTGGATCATATAAAAGCCGGACACGGCATGGAGCTTTACAAGATACTCGGTCTGGACAAGGTGAATGACTGCCAGGTGGCGCTCATAAAAAACGCTGAAAGTGAAAAAATGGGACGCAAGGATATCATCAAGATAGACAAACGCATGGATATAAACCTAGATGCCATAGGTTATGTGGACCCCGGTATCACTATAAACTTCATCGAAAACGGCAAACTGGCCAAGAGGACACATATAGATCCTCCTGAAAAGATCGTCGATGTCATCAGATGCAAGAATCCGAGGTGTATAACCACGGTGGAACAGGAGATACCGCATATATTCAAACTCACTGACAGAGCAAACGGCATATACAGATGCATATACTGCGAAAGCAAGGCAAAGTGATGCTGAGCTGGGCAGTTTTATAAATAAAATCAGGAAGACAGGGGATACGGCTGATGGATGCGTATGCCCTGCTTTTGTATACAAAAAGATAATCGGCAGAGACAACTTTGGTCTATTGAAATAACTGGGTTTTTCTGCTATAATATTAAAGTTAAATTTAGGAGGAAATACACGATGGAAAAACTTGGTTTAAATAAAATCAGAGAATTGTTTTTAAGTTTCTATGAATCAAAAGGGCATTACAGAAGGCAGAGCTTTCCTCTTATTCCTGAGAAAGATAAGAGCCTGCTCCTGATCAATTCCGGGATGGCACCGCTTAAGCCGTATTTTTCCGGACTGGAAACACCGCCAAGCAAGAGAATGACGACATGTCAGAAATGCATAAGGACCGGTGATATCGAGAATGTAGGTCATACTTCAAGACACGGCACATTCTTTGAGATGCTGGGAAGCTTTTCATTCGGTGATTATTTCAAAGAGCAGTCGCTGACATGGGGCTGGGAGTTCATAACACAGGTCCTGAAAATGCCGACAGACAAGCTGTGGGCAACGGTTTATGAGAATGATGATCAGGCATATGATATATGGAAAAATATCATAGGAATGCCGGAGGAGAGGATCGTGCGTCTGGGCAAGGACGATAACTTCTGGGAGATCGGAACAGGTCCGTGCGGTCCCTGCTCCGAGATATATTTTGACAGAGGCGAGAAATACGGCTGTGGGGACCCTGACTGCAAGCCGGGTTGCGACTGTGACAGATATGTAGAATTCTGGAATCATGTGTTCACTCAGTTCAGTAAAGATGATGAAGGGAACTATACAGACCTGGCCCATCCTAACATAGATACAGGTATGGGTATCGAAAGACTGGCCTGCATAATGCAGGGAGTGGATTCCATCTTCGATGTGGACACTATACAGTATATACTTAAGGAAGTCGTAAGAGTTTCAGGCGTGGAATACAAAGACGGCGAAGCAGAAACAGATGTTTCCATAAGGATAATCACAGATCATCTGCGCTCCATGACTTTCATGATCGGAGACGGCATAACGCCGGGCAACGAAGGTCGCGAATATGTCCTCAGACGCCTAATCAGAAGAGCTGCCAGACATGGCAGGATACTCGGCATAGAGGGATCATTCCTGTCAAAGCTCTGCGGCAAGGTCATAGATGTTTCTGCCGGCGCATATCCTGAACTTGAAAAGCGCCGTGTCATGATACAGAAAGTCGTAACTGCAGAAGAAGACAGATTTGCCGCTACTATAGACCAGGGCATGAAGATAATAAACGGATATATCGATGAACTCAGACAGGATGGTAAAACAGTCCTTGACGGCAGAAAAGCATTCAAACTTCATGATACTTACGGGTTCCCGATAGACCTCACAAGAGAGATACTTGAAGAATCCGGATATGCTGTAGATACTGAAGGCTTCGAATCTGCTATGGCTGAACAGAAGGACCGTTCACATGTGGAACAGGATATGGAAGGCGCCGGCTGGGACGAGGCATCAGCTGACTTCATGACAGATGAGGAAACTGTATTCACAGGATATGATACCCTTGTGGATCACAGCATCGTAAAATCGATACTCTGCGACAATAAACCTGTCAGCTCGGTTAAAGAGGGCGAGAGCTGTGTCATAGTTCTCGACAGGACGCCTTTCTATGCAGAAAGCGGCGGACAGGCCAGCGATACAGGATATATATACAACGACAACTGCAGGGTGGAGATCACTGATGTCAAAAAGATGAACAAAGTTTTCACTCATAAGGCAACGATCCTCAGAGGAGAGCTGAAAGCCGGCGATAAAGTAGAAGCTATGCCACTGGCTGTTGTCAGGAACCGTACTTCTGCCAACCATACTGCAACTCATATGCTCCAGAAGGCACTTCAGGAAGTCCTCGGAGATCATGTCAAGCAGTCCGGTTCATCAGTCACAAAAGACGGCCTGAGATTCGACTTCAATCATTTCCAGGCTATGACTGCAGATGAGATAACACGTGTAGAAGATATGGTCAATAACAAGATATCACATTTTATAAATGTCACTACTGATGTGATGTCTGCTAAAGAGGCCTTTGATACAGGTGCTATGGCGCTGTTCGGTGAAAAGTACGGAGACACTGTAAGAGTCGTTTCGATAGGCGACTTCAGTAAAGAGCTGTGCGGTGGTACTCACGTCGCAAATACAGGGCAGATAGGTGCATTCAAAATAATAAGCGAATCAGGCGTTGCCTCAGGCGTAAGAAGGATCGAAGCCGTAACAGGCATGAACATCCTTGAAAGATTCAATGATGATGAAGATCTCATAAATGCTGCGGCTGACGCTATGAAGGCAAAACGTGATCTCATCGCTGAAAAAGCATCAGCGCTTACAGATGAAGTAAAGGCTCTGAAAAAAGAAATCGAAGAGCTGAAAAAAGCCGAGATGAACAAAGGACTGGACAGTCTCATTGATGAAGCCAGTGAAGTGAACGGTATCAGACTCATAACGAAGCAGTACGAAGATTATAACATAAATGATCTCAGAGGTCTTTCCGACACTGTAAAAGCTGACAACAAGAATGTTGCAATGGTATTTGCGACAGTATCAGGCGGCAAAGTAACGTTCCTGGTATCTCTCACTGACGATCTTGTTGAAAACGGGCTTCATGCAGGCAAGATGATAAAGGAGATAGCAGCAGCAGCAGGCGGCGGCGGTGGCGGTAAAGCTGATATGGCTCAAGCCGGTGCTAAAGATCCGTCAAAGATCGCTGATGCATTTGCCAAAGCAGCTGAGCTGCTCTAAGCACCGGAGATTATATCTGTGAATATTGGTATTTATTTGTAAATTTTGTGTGAATTGATGCATTTTACTTGTAAATATATCCGATGAAGTGATATAATCTTATTAATCTAATATATCGGAGGTACAGTTGATATGGATAAACAGACCAGAATGTACGACAATTTTGATAAAGTTGAACAGCGTACGATTGAAGAAATCTTAAATATAGTATACGATGCTTTGGAAGAAAGAGGCTACAACGCTATCGACCAGATGGTGGGATACATACTGTCAGGTGATCCGTCATATATCACAAGTCATAACAACGCAAGAAATGTTATGGGCAGGATAGAACGTGACGATCTTGTAGAAGAACTCATCAAAGCATATCTCAACAAATAGTTTTGGATCATGAACAGGCGGGCTGTGATTTGGCTCGCCGATTTTTGTTTTAAAAAAAGTATGCAGAAAGGATGATTTCAATGAAAAAACTTGCACTGGATGTCGGTGATAAAACAATAGGCGTTGCAGTAAGCGATGCACTGAATATAACAGCTCAGGGCGTAACTACCATAGAACGTATCGGTATCAGGAAAGATACAGGCAAAGTCATGGATTATGTGCGTGAGCTGGAATGTGATACAGTTGTTATAGGCCTGCCTAAAAAACTTGACGGAACAGACAGTCCACAGACAGAAAAAGTCTATGAATTTAAAAAGATGCTTGAAAACAAAATGAGAAGTTCCGGCATGGCTGATATAAATATCGTTTATTATGACGAACGCCTTACAACAGTGATGGCTGAAAAAGTTCTCATAGAAGCTGATGTAAGCCGCCGTAAAAGAAAACAGGTGATAGACAAGCAGGCAGCAGTGCTGATACTTCAGGGATATCTTGATTCCAACAGGTAAAAAGGGCGATATGGACAGAGTCGCAACTATTCCGATAATCATAATTTAAGGAATAGTTAAGGGCATGTGTACTTATGCATATGATGAGATCGTCAAGAAGGTCAAAATATGGAGCAAATATTCATCACGAAATCTTTGATCTCTTTGCACATATCTTTGTTACTATGCAGTAACACATTTGCAAACATTATTAATGATGTCTCTGATATCTGCTGTGGTCTACTATCAAAGAAACAGACCGCTCGCAGATGAAGTCTATGGATTTAAAAGGAATTTCTATTATCATATATTCACTACATCTTCAGCATCAATGTCATTTTTCACGCCGGAAGAAACCATAGCACTGAATGTTTTGACACCTACAGCTTCATGCTTAAAGACACACTTCGCCTGAAATCCCATATCCTTATTAACAATTAAAAATACCCGAAGTCCAGGTATTATCGGATAGAAATGCAGCCTGTGAACTCCGGGTATTTTTATATGGTATTATATGATAAGTTAGATTGCATATTATTGAGTGATACTACAAGTCTTCTGGTATCTTAAGTATCATCCCTGGTTCCAGATCTGATGCAGTAACATCGTTTATGTTGCTGATACGATAAACTGCATCACGGGGATCTGTGTCGTTGTCTTTGTATTCGCTGGCTATGTTCCAGAGTGTATCTCCGGAGCATACTTCGACTTCTGTGTAGCTTACTTTTGTAAGTGCTATCGAATCATCGAGACCGCTTATAAGACCAAAAGCTGTTACAAGTATACCTACCATTATAATGACTGATACTATGAATCTTGGTTTTGATTTTATCCTGTATTTTTTTCTTTTATGTGATTTCATATTTCTGACCTCACTTTCAATACTGCTTTCCGCATTTCAAACGTTTGTTCTTATATTTAAAGTATATCAGAATATATGTTCTTTGTCAACGCATATCGTAAACATTTGTTCTTTTGCATTGAGACAATGTTTAATATGTTCGCTATAATAAAATAGCGTGCAAGACGAAATCTTTGATTTCTTTGCACACATGTTGCTGCTGTGGCAGCAACGCATTTAATGTGCTTTCTTTGAAACTCCGGAAATATCTCCTTCGGAGATATTTCCTATGTTATATTATAAAATACCGGCTTCCATTTGCCAGATCTCAGGTCCTGGTTTGTGGAAGCCGGTTCTTTCCGGATCAGATCATTCAGTTATAGTCCCGCTGCTGTTACATCTTTATCAGTTTGTCGTATGCTTTATCGAGGATCACGGTAAGCTTCTTTCTGAATATAAGACCGATGATGCAGAGTATTATTGCCACTGCTGCTATTATACCGGCACTCATATACCCTCCGGAACTTATCTGTCTGCCTATCAGCAGGCTGCCCATCATGCCAGGGCTCCTGCCTATCA
Source organism: uncultured Clostridia bacterium (assembly GCA_934277495.1). Lineage (GTDB taxonomy): Bacteria > Bacillota > Clostridia > Peptostreptococcales > Anaerovoracaceae > Lentihominibacter. The sequence continues at coordinate 7,844 of CAKQUI010000010.1, forward strand.
AAGATACTATCAGGAACGGCTTGAGCTTTATCTCTGAAAGTCCCGCTACATAGTTGCACAGGTCTTTCGGCACGCCGGGTATCAGAAAGATGAGGAAGATTATTACCACTGCACGCTTACTGTTCATTGTTTCCAGCATCTGTTTTATCTTTTCCTCTCCGAATATCAGATGCATCGCATCATGTCCCAGTATCTTTGCAATATAATACGTAATAACGGATCCCAGTGCGGCACCTATAAGCGAATAAAGATAACCGAGCCAGAAACCGTACGCATATCCTGCTGCGAACTGGAGCCATTGCCCCGGTATGATACATATCACTATCTGCAGTATCTGAGCAAGTATATAAAAAAGTATGCTTTTGGTCTTGTATTCCGCAAACAGTGCATTGACACGCTCCATACTTGAAAATTCATCTATGATACTGTGATGGAAAAAATAGATGTACAAGGGTATGCCTACAAGTATAACAAGAAAGATCAGCATCTTGAGTATTGCTGTGAAAATCTTGAATTTTTTTCTCAATCTGTCTTTTTTTTCTGCTGTCATTGCCATAGTTAATACCTCTTGCTGTTAGTCAGCAATGCGCCTTTTGGATCAGGTGCTCTTTCTTTATTATTATGTCAGCTTTATTGTAAGAACACAAGTAGCTTTGCTGCATATTTTCATAAGAAAAAAGGTCCGGTTAACAAAAGAACACAGACCTTTTAAAAACATTATCTACTCCTTATTGAAAATAAGGCCTTTATCATACATCTGCTGCAGAGCTTTGATAACTCCGAATTTGGAATGTTCGTATGTCAGTCCACCCTGGAAGTAAACTACATAAGGCGGTCTTATAGGGGCATCGGCTGAAAGCTCTATCGATGAACCCTGGACGAATGCTCCGGCTGCCATGATGACCTGATCTTCATATCCCGGCATATCCCACGGCTCCGGCGATACGAATGAATCGACCGGTGCAGCTGCCTGTATGCCTTTGCAGAACTGTATCACACCTTCCGCCGATCCAAGTTTCACAGCCTGTATGATATCGCTCCTGACATCTTCAGGTTTCGGGCAGACTTCATAACCCAGCTGTTCAAAAGCCTTTGCACAAAGCACAGCTCCCTTCACTGCACCGTTGACAGTCTTTGGTGCCAGGAAAAGCCCCTGAAGCATCGGACGTGTCTGGCCGAACATCAGACCGCACTCCCCTCCTATTCCAGGAGATGTCATCCTGTACGATATTTTTTCGATCAGATCCTGTCTTCCTGCAATGTATCCGCCTGTAAGCGCCAGTCCGCCGCCCGGGTTCTTTATCAATGAACCTGCAACGACATCAGCTCCAACGTCAGTAGGCTCCTTGACATGGAGGAATTCTCCATAACAGTTGTCCACCATACATATGATGTCAGGATCTATGTTTTTAACGAATCTTGTCCATTCTTCGATTTCTTCGATGGTGATCGCTTTGCGCCATCCGTAACCTGTAGCTCTCTGCAGTGTTATCATACGTGTCGAAGGTGATATCGCATTTTTCAGCGCTTCAAAATCTATAGTACCTTCAGACGTAAGTTCCACCTGTTTGTAGCTGACGCCGTAGTCCTTGAGAGAGCCCTTTCCCTCGCCTCTTATTCCGATGACTTCTTCGAGTGTGTCGTAAGGGGCGCCTGTACAGTATATCAGCTCGTCACCGGGTCTCAATATGCCCATGAGGGTCAGCGTAAGTGCATGTGTTCCATTTACGATTATAGGCCTGACAAGTGATGCTTCTGTGTGGAAAATGTCAGCATATACTTTTTCTATCGCATCTCTGCCAGGATCATCGTATCCATATCCGGTGTTCCAGGAAAAATGCATATCTCTGATGCCGTTCTTCTGGAACGCATCAAGGACTTTATACTGGTTGTACGCCATTATATCATCGAGTTCGCTGAAATGTTCCGACACCATCTGCTCGCTTTTGTCTATAAGATCAAGAACCTTTTCGGAAACACCGAATGAATCTCTTAATAAATTATATGTGTTTGCCTGCATTGTTTATTCCTCTTTCTGGTTATCTTTTTTATCTTTTGCTTCTATATACTTGACAAGTGCCGATGATGTAAAGTTTTCCGGATTGAATATATCAACGACAGTCTGACCGTAAACATGTTTTTTAGAACTCTGCAGCATATATTTGTCAAGTTTTTTCTGAAGATCCCTGGATACATCTGAGAGATATGTCCTTTCGTCGTCACTTATAGGCTGCTGCCAGGACAGTACGGGATATCCGTTGTTGCCGTAAAGGTTCGACGGGTCTTTCATGTATGCTGACCCGAGTGCTGAAGACATATTTATGAGGCTGTAGCTTGAAACAGACGTGGATAATTTGGCTGTTTCCTCAGTGCCCTCTTTGTCGCAGTATCCGGTACCTGTTTTGAAATATTCATGTACATAGTAGTTGTTGCGGATGAATCTGCCTGGCAGGATATCATCATCTTCATTGAGATAGCTGCCTATAACACCTCCGCATATATCTGCATTTTTGATTTCGGCTGTATTGTAACAGTTGTATATCTTTACGCCCTTGACACCTGCGATACCTGCGATGCCTCCTGCACTGCTGGCAACAAAGTCATTATCTTTATTATTGTTCTGTTTTGCATTTTTTGCACTGTTTTTAGATGCACTTTTGCTGGCAGTCTTCTTATCGACTTTTTTATCTGAATTTATATTGATACTGCCTGTGTTGTAGCAGTTCTTGACAGTAGATCCGCTGGCATTGACATATCCTGCCACGCCGCCTGTAGCTTCAGTATTGGAATTGATGGTCCCTGCATTGTAACAGTCTTCCAGTATCGCTGATGCCGAAACAGAGCGTCCTGCCACGCCGCCTGTACCATATGTGGCCACGCCTCGCTCCGAAGAAGTGATTTCGCCCATATTGCGGCTTTCTGTAACTGAACCTCCCCAGTTTTCGCCGACTATGCCTCCGATTTTGAATGTACCTGAAACACTGCCGAGATTAGTGCATTTTTCTATCGTTCCGGCATTGCTGTATCCTGCTATACCACCGGTTTTGCTTCCTGCAGATATAGTCACTTTTGAAGTACATCCTGTAACTTTGCTGCCTTCTGTGAGTATACCTGCTATCGCTCCGCATGAACCTGAGCTTATTTTTATCTTTCCTTCTACAGTAAGATTGCGCACCTCGCCGACAAGGTATCCGAAAAGACCGGTATTCTGCGCATTTTCAGTGATACGCAATCCGCTTATCGTATGTCCGTTCCCATCAAATATACCTGCAAAGTTAGTCGCTTTGTCTGATCCTGCAGGAGTCCATTCCTTCGTGAGCTCGATGTCGTCTGTGAGTGTGAACGTCACGCCCTTGAAGGTTTCAGTTCTTTCAGGTTTCCAGCTGTCGGTCTGTTCTTCATTGACGAGACTTGCCAGACCGATAAGCTGACCTTCCGTAGATATGGTATATGATTTCTTTGGTTTGTTGTAATCAAACCATGAAGTATCTTTAACGCTTGGGTCTTTTTCAGTATCATCCTCTCCGTACTGATAAGTATCGGTGCTGTCTGTATTTTCTTCAGCTGAAGTCCCGTCCGTCTGGTCCTCCCGGCTGCCATCAGACGGCTGCTGCGTATCTGTGGATTCAGTATAGCTTTCTGTCTGCTGCGTCGCACCATTCTCTCCGTACCCGTAGACATATGAAACCGGTGCGGCAGCTGTACCTGCCGTAAGTATTAATGATAAAAAGATGACTGAAATTCGTTTCATATCTGATTTTCCTTTTCTTCTTTTTCTTTTGCTTTCCGTTCCGTTTCCCACTCCATGTCACTGACAAGATCACGCTTAGCATTGAACCTGTGACCTGCATAAAGCTGGGTCGTAGTGACCTGTTCATGGTCCAGAAGCGCCTGGACATCATATATGGAGTTACCTCTGCCTATAAGGCTGGTGGCTGCCGTCGCCCTCAGCTTGTGGGGACTGTATCCGGCTCTTTTGGACGTGCCCATGCCTATGGCCGTATATTTCTTGACAAGTTCACGTATCTGGCGTTCTGTCATACGTCTGCCCTGCAGCGACAGGAAAAGAGCATCCTTGTCTTCATCCTTTATCCTGTCATCCGGCATACGTTCGTTATCTATATAGTCCTTAAGGACTTCAGTTACGGACTCATTCAAAGGCATCACAGCCTCTTTGTCACGCTTCCTGTATATTTTGAATTCATCTCTCTGAAAATTGAACGATGATATATTGAGCTGCTGCAGTTCGAACAGTCTCAGTCCATATGTGATGAACAGCATCAGTATAGCTTTGTCACGCTTTTTAGTCTTGCGCCAGTACTGACGCTCCTTGTCGCTTAGAGGGTCTCCTGTCGATACAGCCTGAAGCATTATAAGCACCTCGTCATCATGAAGAGCTTTTATCTCACGCTCCTGTGCCTTGGGAACTCTGATGGGATCGAACCCGTCTGTTATGTTTTTATCGACGATCCCGCTGCGGTAAAGCTGCTTGAACATTACAGACAGCGAAGACTTTTTTCTTGCCAGTGTCCTGTTGCTGTTCTCGTAAACTATTACTTCACGCTTGTTTTCAACGGCGTATTCTCTGCAGTAGTCTATGTATTCGTTTATATCTGTGGCAGTCACCCTGCCAAGATCATCAGCAGATATTTCTTTTATCATTTCTGCATCTGTGATATCTGTATGTTCTGTGATATATCTGCAGAAAGAAGTTATATCATGAAGATATGCAAACCGTGTCCTGGGAAGGACGTTGCTTTTGAGATATGAAAAGAACGGTCGTAAAAAGCCCGGAAGTTCCGATTCCATTGTTTCGCATTCGGACATTATCTCCCGTTCTCTTGATTTGATATTTTCCGGTTTTTCACTCCTGCTCCGGAATTTTATGTTCTTTGCTCCAGCCATTCTCCGATATCCTCTAACGCCTTTTCTTCATTCGAATGCTCCGAAATATCATACCACCTCATTTTACCATATCTTCTGAACCACGTTAACTGTTTTTTAGCATAATGTCTGGTGTTTTTTTTGACTTTTTCAATGGCTCCGTCCAGAGTGATATCGCCGTCGAGATATTCCATTATCTCTTTGTAGCCAATGCCTTTCATAGATATGTTTTCCTTAATGAGCCCCATTTGTTTCAGTCTTTCGACTTCGTCTACAAGGCCATCCGAAATGAGTATATCCACCCGGCGGTTTATACGGTCGTAAAGCTCTGCACGGTCCCTGGTAAGACCGATAAGTAAAGGCTCGTAATCCGAAGTCGGTTCAGTGACTTCATTGAATTTTTTTATTTTATTTTCACCGTCCCGCAGACGCTCCAGTGCACGTATGACTTTTTTCACGTTGTTGGGATGTATCTGTGCTGCAGCTTCAGGATCCTGTGCTTCCAGCATGCCGTGCAGATACATATTGCCTTTCGACTCTGCTTCCTGCTCCAGGTACTTTCTGTACTGCGGATCTCCTGAAACTGATGCGAAGTCCATGTCATACAGCAGTGAATTGAGATAAAGACCCGTTCCTCCGGAAATCACAGGAAGTCTGCCTCGTGACAGTATATCCCTGATGGCAGCCTTTGCAAGCTCCTGATAACGAGCTACTGAAAAATCCTCTCTCGGATCTATCATATCTATCAGATGATGTTTCGCCTGTTTCTGTTCCTGCTCTGTAGGTTTTGCGCTTCCTATATCCATGAATCTGTACAGCTGCATCGAATCACATGATACTATTTCACCATCAAAACGCCTTGCTGCTCTTATGGCGAAACTGGTCTTGCCTACAGCTGTAGGTCCTGCTATAACTACGATTTTATCCATTATCTGAACCTCTTTATGTCCTATACTCGTTTGAACATCTTTTCTATTTCATATTTTGTCATCCTGATGAATGTCGGTCGTCCATGAGGGCATGAAAAAGGATTGACACACTTTTTAAGGTCGGCCATAAGAGCGTCTATTTCCTCTTTCTTAAGCAGATCTCCTCCCTTGACAGCACTTTTGCATGACCGCATTATTATACGTTCAAGGGTCTTCGTATTTGTGAGATCCGGTTTTTCATCAAGGGAGCTGAACATGTCTTTCAGAAATCCTTCTGCTTCTTCAAGAGACATGAACGCCGGTATCGCCCTTACGATATAAGTTTTGCCGCCGAAGTTTTCGATATCATATCCTATCGACTTCAGAGGTTCGATCCATGAATCCTCGGAATCCGCCACATATGCCGAAACATCAATATCGAAAGGCACCAGGAGTTCCTGCTGTATCTTTTCAGAATCATTATACTGAGCCAGCAGTCTCTCATACATGATGCGTTCATGTGCTGCATGCTGATCGATGAGATACATGCTGTCGCTGTCATATGCTACTATATATGTGTTGAACACTGCTGTCACTGTGTTCAGAGCATCGAAGTCAAAGGGTCTGTATGCTGCAGCAGCAGGCTCCATCACTGCAGGAATATTCTTTGCAGCATATGTGTCATCTGTAGATATGGTATTTTTCTCATCCGGCTCAGATATTTCTGTCTGATATCCTGTTTCCTGTTCTTTTCGACGTTCTTCTCTGAGATGAGACAATAACTTATTTATGTCAACTTGCTCCGATCCAGCGTCTTTTTCACTTTCCGCCTGTGTTTTTTCCTCAGAAGATGCATAAGTCTCCGGTAATGCAATATTTTCGTATTTATCCTGAGCCTTTTTTTCTGCCGTGACGTTCGTCACTGCATCTTTTGCCGACAGGACACGCAGCAGCGCCTTTTTCACGAAGTCGATTATCTCGAAATCATCATCGAACCTGACTTCTTTTTTTGTCGGATGTATGTTGACATCAAGTTTATCAGCAGGCACTGCAAGAAACAGGAATGCGATGGGGAATCTGCCTTCGAACATCTTTTCCCTGTACGCTTCGTCCAGGGCTTTTTCAAGGACCTTGCTGCTGACTACCCTTCCGTTCACACAGAAGATCTGTCTGCTCCTGGATGAAAGCGAACCTGACGGCGGCGATATGAAACCTCTGACGGTATATCCGTCCCGTGACGAATCCACTGCAAGAAGATCTTTGACTATGTCATTGCCGTATACTGCCGCTATCGTATTGCGTATATTGCCTCTGCCCTGAGTCGAGAACACACGTCTGCTGCCATTGATCAGATTTATCCTTATATCTCCGTAAGACAATGCTATCCTGGACACAAGATCCGTGATACGTCTGGCTTCTCCGCTGTCTGATGACAGGAATTTCTGCCTTGCCGGTACATTGTAGAAAAGATCTTTCACTGTTATGGTCGTGCCATCCGGGCAGCCCGTACTGCTGCTTTCGATGATCTCACTGCCTTCTGTCACGACACGGTGTCCCAGTTTTGAATCGGCTGTCTTTGTGACAAGCTCTACCCGTGCCACTGCACATATACTGGCCAGTGCTTCCCCTCTGAAGCCCAGTGTGTATATGGCATCAAGATCGGAAGCTTCTGTTATCTTGCTGGTGGCATGACGTCTGAACGCCAGTTCGGTCTCATCTGCTTCTATACCGCTTCCGTTGTCTGTCACACGTATATATGACTTGCCTCCGTTTTTGATCTCAACAGTTATACTGTCTGCTCCTGCGTCTATGGAATTTTCCAGAAGTTCCTTTACTATGGATACCGGCCGGTCGACGACTTCTCCGGCGGCTATTTTATCTGCTACTTTTTTGTCAAGTATTCTTATCATAGGTATTTCCTGAGATCCTCCAGTATCCTCAATGCTTCTGACGGTGTAGTATCCATAAGATCCAGCCCTTTTAGTTTTTCAGTCACAGGGTCAGGTATCTGTGCGAACATTGAAAGCTGTTCTGAGCTGTCGCTCTGCATGTGTTCATGGATCTCTGAAACCGCAGGAGCACTGCCGTTATATCCACTGCTGCTGCTTTCAAGTTCTGACAGATGCTCCTGTGCCCGCTCCAGCAGCTCGTGAGGTACGCCTGCTATATCTGCCACATGTATTCCGTAACTTCTGCTGGCACTGCCCCTTACTATCTTGTGCAGGAATACGATGTCACCGTTTTCCTCGGCTACATCCACATTGAAATTCTTTATCCCGCTGCGCTGCTCTTCTAAAGCAGTCATCTCATGGTAGTGCGTGGCGAACAGTGTCCTGATCTTTCTCTGCGGCTCTGAAAGATATTCAGAGGCTGCCCATGCTATGGAAAGTCCGTCATATGTACTTGTACCTCTGCCTATCTCGTCGAGGATTATGAGACTGCGGCTTGTTGCTGTGTTCAGTATGTATGCCAGTTCACTCATTTCCACGAAAAATGTACTCTGTCCCTGCGCAAGATTATCTGATGCACCTATACGTGTGAATATCCTGTCACATATGCCTATCCTTGCAGAGTCCGCAGGCACGAAACAGCCTGCCTGAGCCATAAGCACGATAAGTGCTGTCTGGCGCATATATGTGGATTTGCCTGCCATGTTAGGTCCTGTTATCAGCAGGAGGCTCTGGTCTTCTTTATCTATATATGTATCGTTGCTGACGAATATTCCGTCTCTTATAGTCTGCTCTATGACCGGATGCCTTCCGCTTCTTATGTCGATGATGTCTCCTGTATCCACCAGAGGTCTGACATATCCGTTGCGGTCGCTGACTTCTGCAAAGGACGCCAGTACATCCAGCGATGATATGGCGTGAGATGTCTGCTGTATCAGCGATATCTGCTGCATGAGTTTTTGCCTTATCTCTGTAAAAAGCTCGTATTCCAGCTGGTTTATCTGTGTTTCAGCGTTGAGGACAAGGCGTTCTGTTTCTTTCAGCTCAGGAGTTATGAACCTTTCACAGTTTGCCAGCGTCTGCTTTCTGATATAATTGTCCGGGATCATATCGTAGTATGATTTCGTGACTTCCAGATAATAACCGAACACTTTGTTGAAGCCTACTTTGAGATTTTTGATGCCTGTTCGCTCTCTTTCACTGAATTCAAGACCTGTTATCCAGCTGCGGGCGTCGCTTATGGAATCTTTGAGTGTATCGAGCTTTTCAGAATAGCCTTCTTTGATAAGTTCACCTTCTTTTATGGTGAAAGGGGGATCATCTGCGATGCTGCTGTTGATCAGCTCGTATATCCCTGTCAGCGGGTCCATATGGTCATTAAGTTCAGACAGCAGATCCTGTCCGCCGGATGGAAGCTCGCTTTTTATGTCAGGAAGCACGCTGCAGGAATTCCTCAGTGCTATGAGATCTTTTCCGTTGGCGTTGCCGCACGCTATCCTTCCTGCAAGACGCTCGAAGTCATAAACTGACTTGAGATGCTCCTTTATATTGTTCCTCATTATCACATCGCTGCAGAGTACATCCACGGCGTCAAGTCTCCGGTTCACTTCTGCTGCATCATTTAGCGGATCTTTGATCCACTGCTTGAGCTTTCGTGACCCCATTGCAGTATTGGTTTTATCAAGCACACCCAGCAGTGAACCCTTTGTTTTTTTATCGAACAGTGTTTCTGTAAGTTCGAGATTACGGACTGTAGATTTGTCAAGTGCCATAGTCTCGCCTAAAGAATAGGTGTTGAGCGTCTGTATATGCGCAAGATCATTTTTCTGTGTATCGATAAGATACAGAAGAAGTGCGCCAAGTGCTGTTTCAGCCGGAGATCCTTCTTCTATACCCAGTCCTGTGACAGCTGTGACCCTGAACTGTTTTCTGATGGTGTCTTTTGCTGCATCTTTTCTGTAATACTCTTCACCTGTAATATTAAAATAAGCCTCTGATGCAGGCTTGATCTCGTCTATATCATTTATCTGCCATGTGCCGTCATCAAGGATGACTTCCCTTGCATTTATCCTTGCCAGCTCATTCACCAGTGCTTCACGTCTGTCGCTGCCCCTTATCAGAGTGAGACTGATCTCGCCTGTAGATATATCGCAGTATGAGAGACCTGTGCTGCTTTCATCTGAAAATACCGAAGCGATATAGTTGTTTTCGTTGTCTCTCAGCATCCCCTGGTTCGTCACAGTTCCCGGAGTGACTATCTGTATGACCTCACGGTTTACGATCCCTCTGGCGCTCGCAGGATCTTCAGTCTGCTCACATATCGCAACCTTGTATCCCTTTTCTATAAGACGGGAAATATAAGTATCTGCAGAATGGAAAGGGACACCGCACATAGGCGCCCTTTCTTCCATTCCGCAGTTTTTCCCGGTCAGTGTGAGCTCAAGCTCACGGGAGGCTGTCGTGGCATCATCAAAGAACATTTCGTAGAAATCGCCAAGTCTGAAAAACAGTATACAGTCCCTGTAATTTTCTTTGATATCCATATACTGCTGCATCATAGGTGACAGTTTCTGTGTTTTTGCCATTTATATTTCCTCCGTTATGCCGTCTTTATCTTATCTGTTTTTGTATTTTTCCATTCCGAGACGGATAAGTTCAACGCCTCTTCTCATATCTTTCTGGTTCAGTACATATGCTATACGCATTTCGTCCTTGCCAAGACCTGGTGTAGCATAGAATCCTTCTGCCGGTGCGAACATAACAGTCTCTCCGTTGTCTTCGAACTCAGTCAGCAGGAACATCAGGAAGTCTTCAACATCGTCTACAGGAAGTTTTGCAGTCATGTAGAATGCTCCGCCCGGTTTCTGGCAGACAACTCCAGGTATCTTCATCAGTTCTTCGTATACGACATCTCTTCTTGCTTCATATTCAGCTTTCACTTCGTCGTAGTATGACTTGTCCAGTCTGTAGAGAGCAGCAGCTCCGACCTGGTCCAGTGTAGGGCAGCAGAGTCTTCCCTGTGCGATCTTCATGATTCCGTCCATCAGCTCTGAATTCTTGCTGACAACGCAGCCGACTCTTGCACCGCATGCTGAGAATCTCTTTGAAACAGAGTCAACGATTATCACTCTGTCGCTGATGTCGTCTATCATGCCGAATGAAGTCACTTCTCTGTTATCGTATGCAAACTCTCTGTAAACTTCGTCTGCAATGATCCAGAGGTCGTGTTCCTTTGCTATCTCACCGATGAGCTTCATGTCATCCAGTGTCAGGACTCTTCCTGTAGGATTTCCAGGGCTTATGCAGCAGATCGCTTTTGTAGCCGGTGTGATAGCAGCTTCGATGAGGTCTCTCTTTGCATAGTTGTATCCGTCTTCAGCTTTTGTAGTGATAGGAACTACTTTGCCGCTTACGGATGTTGCGAATGTGTGATAGTTCGTGTAGAACGGTTCTGCTATGATCACTTCATCTCCAGGGTTCAGGATAGACATGAAGATCATAGTCAGGGCTTCTGAGCCTCCGTTAGTAACTATGATATCTTTCCTGCCGTAGTCCATGCCATACTGCTTGAAGTAATCTGAAATAGCGTCCTGCAGATCAGTTATACCGCCTGATTCAGCGTATGCTATGACTTTCTTGTCAAAGCCTTTTATCGCTTCCATGAAACACTCCGGTGTTTCAACGTCAGGCTGACCGATGTTGAGATGGTAGACTTTCTTGCCTTTGTTCTCAGCATCGATAGCAAACACATTGAATCTTCTGATCGGTGAATGCTGCATTGACTGTACTCTGTTTGATAGTTTCATTTTTTATTTATCTCCTTTCAAATCAACTCCTCATGGGAGGATCTTACTGTTCCGTCAACATCGATATCGCCATCGAAAGGTGTTTTTTTCATAAAGAGCAGATATTCGATGTTGCCTTTGGTGCCGGTCACTGGTGAAAATGTAAGTCCATGGCTGTAAAGCCCGTTGTCTTCGCCGTATCTGATCACATTTTCTATGACCTCTCTGTGCACGTCAGGATCTCTGACTATGCCTTTTTTGCCTACCTGGCTGCGCCCTGCTTCGAACTGCGGTTTGACGAGGCATACAAGGCAGCCTTCATCTGAAAGCAGCTGTGACGCCACAGGGAAAACCAGTTTCAGTGATATGAAGGATACATCTATGCTTATGAAATCGAGATCCCTTCCCACTGAATCTATATCAAGATAACGAACATTGACTTTTTCCATGTTGACGACTCTTTCGTCGTTTCTGAGCTTCCAGTCAAGCTGTCCGTAGCCTACGTCTATGGCGAATACTTTTGAAGCGCCTTTCTGGAGCATACAGTCAGTGAAACCTCCTGTGGAAGCGCCTATGTCTGCCGCTTTCGCACCTTCCAGTGAAAAATCGAACAGCTCCAGCGCCTTTTCAAGTTTCAGTCCGCCTCTGCTGACGTAGGGACATAATGTTTCTTTTATTGTTATTTCAGCGTCATCGCTGACCGGCGTGCCCGGTTTATCAACTCTCTGACCGTCTACGTAAACAAGTCCTGCCATGATGGAAGCTTTTGCTTTCTCACGTGACGGGAACATGTTTCTTTCTGTCAGAACGATATCAAGCCTGTTTTTCAAGTCTGTCTTTTATCCTTTCTGCTATTGATGATGCATCTATCCTGTATTTTTCGTAAAGCTCGTCGCTGCTGCCGTGTTCTATGAACTTGTCCGGCCATCCGATATTCATGACATCGACATCTTCGTTCACAAGCGCTGCATCAACAGCCTCGCCGATGCCGCCTGACAGCAGATTGTCCTCCACAGTCACGATAAGTCTGCATCTTTTCGCCGATTCTGCAAGGCATGTCATATCCAGAGGTTTCGCAAATCTCATATTCACTACACCTGCATCTATACCCTGGTCTGACAGTATCTCCGATGCTTTGATGGCTTTTTCCACCATTGCGCCCAGAGCCCATATCTCGACATCTGTGCCGTTTTTTATCTGCTGCGCTCTGCCGTATTCTATATCATCATCATATCCAAGCTGCGGAGCAGTACCCCTGGGATACCGTATCGCACATGGAGAATCCAGTGTCATGGCAAGATCCATCATCTTCACCAGCTCGCTGCCGTCCTTCGGAGCCATCACTGTAATATCAGGTATCTGCCTGAGATAACCTATGTCGAATATACCATGGTGAGTCTCACCGTCTGCACCGACTATACCGGCTCTGTCGAGACAGAACACCACAGGCATCTTCTGCAGACATGCATCTTCTATGATCTGATCATACCCTCGCTGAAGGAAAGTGGAATATATCGCAACGAACGGTTTCATTCCTGCCTTTGCAAGCCCTGCTGCAAAGGTGACTGCATGTTCCTCTGCTATACCTACATCGAAAGTACGTTCAGGGTATCTGTGACCGAAACTTTTGAGCCCTGTCCCCTCGGTCATCGCTGCGCTCACCGCCACGACTCTGTCGTCCTCAGCAGCCAGCTTTTCGAGTTTGCTGCCGAAGATCGCAGAATATGAAGGTCCGTGTGATTTCTTTCGCAGATCTCCTGTTTCAGGATCGAAAGGTCCCACTCCATGGAACACATCCGGATTTTCCTCAGCTTTAGTATATCCTTTGCCCTTCTTTGTTATAGCATGTATCAGGACCGGACCGTTTGATTCTTTTGCGATCTCAAGTGTCTCGCAAAGCTCTTTTATATCGTGTCCGTCTATAGGACCTATATATCTGAAACCCAGTCCTTCGAATACTACGCCGTCTATCATGGCATATTTTATGGAATCTCTGGCATGCTGCATCCCTGCTACCATGCTCTCACCGATCACCGGCACTTTTGATACATTTTTCTTGATCTGTGCCTTCATGTTCAGATACTTTCTGGAGCCTCTCAGCCTGCTGAGGTGTTTGGAAAGTCCGCCGGTATTCGGCGCTATGGACATACCGTTGTCGTTCAGCAGCACTATCATCCTGGTATCGAGATTATCGGCATTGTTCAGTGCTTCGAAAGCCATGCCTCCGGTCATCGCTCCGTCTCCGATTATAGATATGACATTGTGATTTTCTTTTTTCAGATCCCTGGCCGCAGCCATACCAAGTCCCAGCGATATCGAAGTGCTGCTGTGGCCTGTGTCGAACAGGTCATATTCGCTTTCAGCCATTTTAGGGAACCCGCTCATACCGTTGAATCTGCGCAGCGTTGGGAATCCGCCGATCCTTCCTGTCAGTATCTTGTGTACATATGTCTGATGGCCTACGTCCCATATTATCTTGTCCTCCGGAGGATCAAAGACTTTATGGACAGCAAGAGAGATCTCAACGACACCAAGATTCGATGACAGATGACCTCCTGTCTCCGAAACGGTGTCCACAAGAAAATCCCTGATCTCATAGGAAAGCAGCTCCAGGTCATCATAGCTCATATCCTTTATATCATCGGGGAAGTTATGTTTTTCCAGATAACGATTCATCTTACTTACCCCTTACTGCCAGATCCAGTGCAAGCTTGGTGAACACTTCTGCGTTATCGTAATATTCCTTCAGCGGCTCTATCGCCATATCCGTAAGCTCCCTGAGACGGTCTTTTGATTTTTCAAGGCCGTATATCGACGGATATGTCGCTTTCTTGTTTATAGCATCAACGCCGGATTTTTTGCCCATTTCCTCTTCCTGACCCTCTACATCCAGGATATCATCACAGATCTGGAATGCCAGTCCGAGGTTTTCTGCGTATGTCGTGAGTTTGCCCAGGACCTCGTCATCAGCATTGCCAAGATGAGCTCCCGCACGTACAGCTGCGATTATAAGGGCTGCCGTTTTCGTGATGTGTATATAATCCAGCATTTCACCGGAGCAGTTCCTGTCTTCTGCCTCCATGTCTGCCACCTGTCCTGCTACCATCCCTCTGCAGCCTGAGCCCTTGCTTATCTCGTATGCTGCGCTTATCCTTCTCTTGAGTGCATCCGGATCATCGAAATACAGCAGCATATCTCTGTTCATGATCTCGAAAGCTGCTGCCTGAAGACCGTCTCCTGCCAGTGTCGCCATGGCTTCACCGAACACTATATGATTCGTCGGCTGTCCTCTGCGCAGCTCGTCATTGTCCATGCACGGCATATCATCGTGTATCAGAGAATAGTTGTGTATATACTCTATAGCACATGCATACGGCAGTGCTTCTTCTACATTGCCGCCGCAGAAATCACAGGCAGCCAGCAGCAGCACAGGTCTGACTCTCTTGCCGCCTGCTGAAAGACTGTATTTCATCGATTCGTAAAGCGTTATGCTTTTGTGATCCACATCCGGCATGAAATCCATAAGATGTTCTTCTATCATCTGCTTGTAGTCTTCAAAATTGTAATCCTTCATAAATACGCACTCCCTTGCTTTATTTCCTGTTTATAGTTTCTACCCTCTGCTGGGCGTCTTCAAGTATCCTGCTGCATTCGCTGTAATATTTTATACCTTCTTCATAGCTTTTTAGAGCATCTTCAAGAGCTATATCGCCTGACTTGAGCTTTTCTGATATCTTCTCAAGCCTGCTGAAAGATTCTTCGAAGGTTTTATTCATGTCTGCCATGCTGTAACTCCTTTCCCAGCTTTGCTATATGTACTTCAACATCACTTTGTGCTGATCTTATCCTTATCATGTCATCTGCTGAAAGCTCCCTGGCCGGGTCTTTCACTATCCTGCCGCTGCTGTCTGTAACGATGGAATAACCACGTTTCATCACAGTTTCAGGATCTGAAAGTTTAAGGCTTTCAAGCAAAGCGTCCAGTCTGCTGCTGCGATCTTTAAGGATCCTTTCCATGTTTTCTCTGAGCGAATCTGCCAGATTACCGGCTCTCAGCTGTTCGAAAGCGATCCTTGCCCTGATTTCACGCCCTGAACTTTCAGGATCGAGATGATCGAGAGCAGATTTTTTTCTGTCGATATACATCATCAGTTCACGTTTTATCTCGTTCCTGTAAAAAAGCAGCTCCTGTCTGAGCATGTCTGTATCCGGGACTGCAGCTTCTGCTGCCGCCGTCGGAGTCTCGGCTCTCATATCCGCTGTAAAGTCTGCTATCGTAAAGTCCGTTTCGTGACCTACTGCAGAAATCACCGGTATACGGGAATCATATATCGCACGTGCCACCTTTTCCTCGTTGAAAGCCCACAGCTCCTCCATGGAGCCTCCTCCACGGCCGGTTATTATCGTATCCACGTCGCTGTATCTTTCGTTTATATCATATATCGCAGAGGCTATATCATCTGCTGCCCCCGGACCCTGCACCAGTACCGGGTATATCAGGATATCGACGAAATCATTTTTGTTTTTTATTATTTTTATTATATCACGTATCGCTGCGCCTGTGTCCGATGTGACTACAGCGATCTTTTCAGGGAAAGCCGGTATCGGTTTCTTGCGGCTTTTCTCGAAATATCCTGCTGCTTCGAGCTTCTGCTTGAGCTTTTCGAATCTGACTGCAAGCTCGCCCGTGCCTGACATCTCTATATCACGGATGTTCAGCGAATAGCTGCCTCCACGTTCATAAAGATATATATATCCACGTGCTGTTATCTCTGCGCCTTCACGAAGATCTGCTGCCAGATGACCGAGCTCTGAAGGCAGGAAACAGTTCACCCGGCTCTTTTCGTCCTTCAGTGAAAAGTAAGTGTGACCTGACCCGTGGAATTTGAGATTGGATACTTCTCCTATGACAGACACACTGCCAAGTATCGGATCTGTCTGCAGTATTCGCTTGATATAGCTGTTCAGCTGTGATACCCTGACAGGTTTCAGCCCCATAATTCCATTCCTCCCAGCAGAGCCGTACCCACTGCATTGTCCTGCGAAAGACCTCTGCTGTCGAAGAAAACTTCGAGCCCGGCTTTTTCTGCTTTTTCTTTTGTGTAATTTCTGATGAAACGGCTCGAGGAAACACCTCCTGCCATTATCACATCGCTGCATCCTGTTTTTTCTGCACCCTGGACCAGCAGCCTGACCACAGCATCACCGATCCTGACAAAAAGCTCTTTTATCAGCGCATCACTTTCGTTTGCAGGGATCTTCTCCAGTCTGTTTCTCATCTGTGTATCGAGCCCGGACAGATTGATATATGCATCCGAGACCTTTACAGGTGTCAGCATACTGCTGCACTCATCCGTAGAAGCAGCGATACTGTCCATTTCTTCACCAGCCGGGAATCCCATTCCCAGCATAACGCCTGCTCTGTCTATGACCTGTCCGAATGATATGTCCTTTGATCCTCCTGCGATACTTATGTCATATCTGTTTTCATGTCCGTCTGCCATCTTCACATCCAGCAGTTCGCATGTACCTCCGGAGAAATGACACGCCATGATATGCTCGCTTTCTGCAAATGGCGAGAAAGACTTTACTGCCTGTATATGACCTTCCTGGTGGGAAAATTGGAACACTGGTATATCAGCCGCTGCAGCTATTGATTCTGCTGCGCATTTTCCTGCCATGAACACAGGCATATAGGATCCCTCTACAGGTCTTGGCTTTGATGAATACGCTACTGCAGAAAAACTGCCGTCAAAACCATCTCTCATCCGCTTCATCAGCACCGGAAGCATCCTGACATGCTGGAACAAAGCATCTGACTGCCTCAGGCCCCTGTGACCTTCCCTTACTTCAAGGAATTCACGTATGTCGCATATTACTTGTCCGTTTCTGTCTGTCACAGCCACAGATGTCCTGTAATTGCTGGTATCTATCCCCAGCACATATCCCGTATCACTCATTTGATCTTACGACAGCTCCCAGTACTCCGTGTATGAATCTCGAAGAACGCTCTGTGCTGTATTTCTTTGCAAGATCAATGGCCTCGTTTATCGCAACCGCCTGCGGCAGGTTGTCGCTGCCGCTGTACATCATCTCGCCTATGGCAAGACGCATCACCGCCAGGTCCACCTTTGGCATCCTTGAAGTGCTCCAGGATCTGCTGCTGCGGTTTATGCTGGCGTCTATCTCATCCAGATTATCGATTATGCTGCATATGAGATCTCTGCCTCTTTTCTTATGGTTGCCGGAAAGTCTCTCATCCGTAAGACGCTCAGCTGTCTCATGATCCATGCTCTTTGCTGCATCCATCTCGTACAATATCTGCATCATATGTTCTCTTGCTTCATTTCTCGTCATCTGTTCCTGTTCCTTCCGGTATTATTTCAGGGATCTCCACTCCCTGCACATGTATATTCACAGCCCGTACTTTAAGGTCTGTCATCGACTGTATTTCATTTTTTACGTTTTCCTGTATCTCCCAGGCTACAGCCGGTATCTTGGTATGATACTTCACGATGATATGCACATCCACAGTAACGCCGTCGTCAGACTGGCTGACTTTGACGCCTTTTGACATCAGCTCCTTGCCGAGTATATTTTTTGAAAGTGCATTAGAAAAACCGCCTGACAGATTAGCGACACCTTCTGTCTTCAGCGTCGCATTGACCGCACAAACGGCAATTACTTCATCGGAGATCCTGACGCCCCCGTCTGTATGCTGATTTGATGTGTTCATAAAAAATTCACCTCGCATCTAATTATACTAAATACGAGGTGTTTGTTCAATGACTATTCTACCAACAATCGAACAAGTTTGAGATACTGTGTATCTCTTTACAGACAATGTGATAACACATACGACTTTAATTTATCACGATGCATCCTGCACAACGATCTCGCTGGCTTTCCTGTCTGTATTTCTCATCACGATCTCACATATTTTAGTGACGGTGGGCTGGTCAAGATCGTCTGTATTCACTGTTATGTTCACACCTGTGTCGCTCAGCACCACGAAGGATTCCGGCAGCCCCTTGTTTCTGATCAGCGTTTCCAGAGTCTTTTCTTTCTCCATGTACCCCAGCAGTTTCATTTTCTCCGATGTGGCTTTTTCCTTCTCGCTGCCGGATGACGCAGAGGATTCCGACTCCGTGAGCATGGATATTATCTTGTTTCTGTCCATGTCCAGTGTCGCACGCAGCTCCTGGAAATATGTATCTTTGTTTTTCAGCTCTGAAACGTCATCTGACGTCACGACAGATGCTTCATCCTTTGATCCATCCCTGGCTTTGCTGCTGCTTTTTTCCGTACTTTTCTCTTCATCGCTCACATTAAGACTGTCCACCAGCACATCTCCGTCATGAAGCGGGATATCTTCACTGGCCTCTTTTCCCGGCAGCGTACCCCCTGCTGCTGTATATATGCCTAGACATATGAACAGCACAGCCAGAGCAGCCACTTTCTTCCTGTTATTCTTCAAGAATGTAAAAAATTTAGTTTTACTGTCCATTTGAACTTTCCTCCTCGTATCCAGAGACACTTTTCTTTTCAAAGACTTCCACGTTGGCAGCAGATATGCTGAAAACAGCTTTGACCGCATTTATCAGATCGTTTTTCACCACGGGATCGCCGGCACCTTCTGCTGTGACTATGACTCCGGATATATGCGAATCATCTCCGTACTGGAGCATCACATCGACTTTGCCCACGCCGTCGATATCTGAGAGTATCGTGCAGAGTTCTGCTTCTGTACCGCCGTCATCATCGACTATCTGCCGCCTTCCGTCCTTGCTTTGTGTGAAAACATCAAAGGACAGCAGCACAACGACACCTGCGATCACTGCAATGATGATTTTCACGAGCTTATCTCTGATCTCCCTGTCTTTTAATTTTTCAAGCAACGTATGTTCCCCCTTATAAATATATTGCAGGTGTCATTTAATATTCCCTGTCAATTTTATGAACGGATAAAGTATCGCTGCCATCACAACAAGAGAAAATATGAATTTCAGGTATTTGCTGACAGAAGAATCCGGCAGCAGTATCTCGATGAAAGAAAGCGATACTATCACTATGAAAAGATTGCTGACCCATTCCTTTATCATTTCCAGAACAGACCACCTCCCATCCCGATAAGGATCGTCAGGAACACAAGGAACATCAGCGCACCAAGTCCCAGCACGACAGTCATCGTTATTGCTGAACTTCCCAGCTCATCAAGGCTGTCTGATATATTTCCCGGTGATATCGGTCCTGCTGCCAGCGCTGTGATCTTATAGATGACACATATAGCCAGAAGTTTTATCACCGGTACTGTGAGAAGGGAGATTATGATGATTATCCCTGCAACCCCGACGGCGTTTTTTATAAGGCCGATGCAGCTTATCACCATATCCAGGGAGTCTGCTGCAAAGCCTCCGACGATAGGCACGAAATTGTCTATGGAAAATTTTGCAGTGTTCATAAGTATCCCGTCCGCCGACTTCGTCACGAATCCCTGTATAGCTGTTATCCCTGAAAAAACAGTTATAATGAGTCCTGTTATGAATATCGCTGCTTTTCTTATGAAAGAGGACAGTTTCTTTACATAATCTTTTTCTGTAATGCTGTTTATCATCACGAATATGGCAGACATGAACACCAGCGGCAGGACCACATGCTGCATGATGAAATTGAAGCCTGTCACTGCTGATACTATCACAGGATCCAGTATACCTCCGGAAGATATGCCTCCCATGGAAACAAGCAGCGGTATCATCAGCGGCAGCAGTATCTCCATCGTTTTTGCCATGGTGTCCAGACCGTCCTGGCAGTAACTGTAGGTCTGATAGAAATTGCCTATGCACAGGGCGATCACCATGCAGCTGCATATCATGCTGCCCAGCGAAGATACAGCTTTTTTGCCGAAGGAATTCGAAAAATTTGTAAGAAGTCCTGTTATTATGCATATCACAAGTATCTCGCACCCAAGGAAAACAGATGATCTTATCTCTGTCAGCATCAGATCCCTGAGATTGTCAAGTATCTTGTCTGAATCAAACAGCGGCTGTCCGTTCAGCATGCTGTCAACTATATCTTCAGCGCTCATATAGTCGAATATCCCGCCCTGCTCTATGCTGCTGTGCATGAGGCTGCTTAGTCCCGACATATCCATGCTGCTGAACTGTTCTTTTATTATAGTTTCATATTCCATACCATTCCATGCTCCATATGTCTCACATTTTCAGAAGCGACCCTATAAGTTCAAGTATCGCCGAAAGTACCGGTATCGCAATGTAGAATATGATGACTTTACCTGCAAGCTCCACCTTGGAGCCTATGGCAGTTTCTCCTGCATCTTTGCACAGCTGTGCTGTGAAATCTGTTATGTACGCCACTGCCAGCACCTTGAGTATCACTGGGAAAAAGGTCCTGCCGTATGTCACATTGCCGTAAATGTCTTTCAGGAAGTCGAAAATATCCGAAAGTGTGTTTATCACAGAGAAAAATATCAAAATTACCGTAACAAAAGTTATGTAAATCGACATTTCCTTGTTCACAAGTTTGATGACTGACGCCAGTATCACTCCTGTCAGTGCCAGTGCTATGATCCTGAATATCTCCATATCTCCACCTTCAGAACTGCAGGAATGTTTTCACTGTGTCGAAGAACTCGCTTATCATCTGTATCACCAGGACCAGTACGACTATCACTCCTGCAAGGGTCGTCAGCATAGCCTGTTCCTCCCGTCCTGCTTTTACCAGCACCTGATTCAGCACTGCGACAGCTATGCCTATCGCAGCTATCTTGAATATTATATCTGTTTCCATACCTTGTCTCCATTCCTGTCATATCATCACTACTGCCGCAGCTATGCCGACAGCTACACCCATGCCTCTGTACATACGGCCCTGCATCTGTTCCTGAACAGATGCATCTTCAAGACATTTTTCAAGCCTTGTAAGCGCCGGAGCGAATATCTTTGACTGCCCCTGTACATCGCTTCGTCCAAGTCCCATGGATATATCCATGAGTATATCTGTTTCCGCTTTTGTCAGGGGGCACTTCTGTATATTCATATCTATGGCGTCTTTCCAGGAATCAGACAGTGGTCTTTCCATCCTGAGGCCGTCAGCACAGCTGGATAATACATTTGACATCCAGCAGTCCTTCATAGAGGCTGTTTTTTCAAATGCTTTTGAAAGGGTTTCTTTCCTGTACGATATCTCAAGTTCCAGAAGCCGTATCAGCTCAAGTGTATTTTCTATTTCTCTGCGCCGCTGTCCGTATACTGAGGCTTTTATCATTCCGAGACTTGTACAGCATATGAATATCACTGCGCAGCCTGCAAGTCTCAGCATACGTCATGCCCCCTTCCTGAGGCCGGAAAGCTTCATTATTTTTTTTACTGTTCCTGTTGATGGCGTGGCTGACAGGAATATAAGCGTTTCGAATACGTGATTTTTTATCAGCGAGCCCACTGCTGAATCCACAACATCTTCAAAAGTGCTGCCGTGTATCGTCGTGATGGTCTTCACTCCGGCGCAGAGAGCGGCTTCTATTGCTCTGACATCTTCTTCTCTTCCGATCTCGTCGGTTATTATCACATCAGGTGACATGGCTCTTATCAGCATCAGTATCCCTTCTGACTTGGGGCATCCGTCAAGGATATCAGTCCTGCTGCCAAGGTCATAGCTTGATATACCATTGTAGCATCCGGCTATCTCCGAGCGTTCGTCACATATACCGATGCGGTATCCCCTGTTGCTGAGGGATCTTGCCAGATCCCTGAGGATAGTAGTCTTTCCGCATTTTGGAGGTGAGATTATCAGTGTGTTCCTGACGCTGCCGGAACATACCGCATTTATTATCTTGTCCGATGCTCCTATGATCTGTCTGCTGCGTCTGATGTTTACCGATGATACGTCCTTGATCAGATGCACCTTTCCTTCATTCAGTGTGACTCTGCCGCATATGCCGACTCTGTGCCCGCCTTCTATAGTGATATAGCCTTTCGACAGCTCGTCTTCATATGCGTAATATGAATAATCCAGCAGTCTGCTGACAAGCTCGTCGAGGACCTCGGGCGTTACTGATCTCCTGTCATGCAGATTTATTTCTCTTCCCCCGCCGTTGATGAACGTGTCTGAATCGGCTTTGATGCGTATTTCTTCGAATTCATCTATGACATTGTCCGGCAGGACCCTGATGCTGTCCTGTATGACTTCAGGAAGTTTCCTGATGATCTTCTCTGTATTGCTGTCCATATCATGTACCCCTTTTCTTCAGTTTTCCATTATTTTTATCTTGTGACTGCAGAACCTGTCTGCTTGTACTAAGATATTCGGAAGTGCGGATAATATTACACTTATTGTGTAAAAACAGTTTTGCTGCATTTATGAACATCAAAGTTTGTCTTTGCCCTGGTTTTGAAGAAAAAAACAGACCCCATCGTGATCGATGAGGTCATATAAAAGAACATTGCTGTCAAGAGATAAAACAATATCGACTGAAATTCATCATACTAAAATCAGCCTGCTCAGAAAAATTTTATGTTTTCCATTATATTTATCATATGATATGACAAACCTTATGATTCGTCCGCCAGCTTCTGGTACATCTTCATAAGTTCTGCTACACATTCATTCTCAGTCATTTTCGTGCTGAATCCATAGGCAGCCATCACCGCCCGGTCATTGTCCATGTGAGCCTTACGCAGTTCCAACGGCATAGTAAGAGGATCGTAAAGATCTGCAAGGCTGCTGTCCGGATATATGTCCCTTGCATCGAGGATGCCCTGGGCAGTCTGCTCTATCCTACGCTTCTGTGCATCAGTTGGAGTCGGCCATGGGAAGTTGTTGTAGACGATATCCTTGGAATACCGGTAATCACTCTTCAACCTACCGCAGACCGCCCGCATCCATGCCATGTGGACATTGGATGTGAGAATACCGAAATGGTAAAGTGTAGCATTAGAAATCAGCTTTACTAAATTGCTGCAAAAATTATCTGGTGTCATAAAACCGATAGGAATATATTTGCGCCGCTCAGATGAAGCTTCTGGAATAATGATGTAATTTCCTTCTGGCATATTCTCCACATGAAATCTCGTTGGTTTATCTGCCAGTTTTACGGTTCCAGCACTTCGACTGGCAAGCCTGTATTCCCGAACTTTGGCAACACGCTCCATGCAATGAGGCATTTTACGTAACTCTGATGGAGAACAGTCCCCCAGCCACAGACAGTAGCGGGGACAACGATTTATAAACTCTCTCGATCCATACCAAGGGCGAAAATATTTTTCTGATGCCGGTTCCATTTTGATGAATTCTTCCATCTCGTCTTTCTCAAACAGATAAAAGCCTCCATCGATAGGCTTATTACCGATTCCAATCTCCGGAACATCACAAACAGGTTTCGTCCTGCTTTCAATGAATACATTTTCTGCATTCATAAGGTAACCATTGATATTGTTTACTTCCTGATAATCATCATATTCAAACAGCACCTTGGTTCTCGAATCCGCTGCCTTGCTAAATCCGATAATCACGCAATGTACGTGGGCTTTGATCTTTGCCTCACTATCCCATCTAAATGTTCGGTACGCAAAATCAATATGCACACCAGCCT
>CAKQUI010000011.1 GCA_934277495.1 uncultured Clostridia bacterium
GGACAACAATACGGCTCTTGGGTTCGACGCATATATGGTAGCTTTGAAAGCCATCGAAAAGACTGACGGCGACGTCAGCGGCAGCAGTGTGAAGGCAGTGCTTTCCGGCGGGAAGACTTCATTCAAAGGCGCCACAGGCGAGATAAGGTTCAACAACATGGGCGATCCTATCAAGACAGCGTATATCAGTGAATGGAAGAACGGCGAGATGGAGACCCTTTACACGGTGGAGCCGACACTGTAGCCTGAAAGAAAATGATTTCATGCCGGACGCCGGGCTGACGCCTGAGGCACGCCGGACAGTATAAAGAAGTTAATGTTATAGGAATACAGCTTATTGAAGATAATAAGTTATAAAAGGAGAAGACAAATGGAACAGAAAATCAAAGAGGCACTGGATCAGATAAGACCTTTCCTGCAGAGAGATGGCGGAGATATCGAGTTCGTGGAGTACACTGACGACAATATCGTAAAAGTAAAGCTCCAGGGACACTGCGCAGGCTGCCCGGGAGCACAGATGACTATAAAAGGCGTAGTTGAAAAGATCCTGAAGGAAAGCTATCCGGAAGTTGCCGGAGTTGAAGCTGTATAACGGCGGAGGAGCTGGCAGGAGATGGATTTTTTACAGAAAGTAAATGATCGTATAGAAGAAAACAGGGCAGAGATGATATCGTCTCTGTCCCGTCTTATATCTGTGCCAAGTGTGGCTGTTTCATCCGATGGAAAGTATCCTTTCGGAGAAGATGTGCAGCGGGCATATGAGTTCATGATGCAGCTGGCTCAGGATGAGGGCTTTGTGACCTTTGACGCTGACAGCTACGGCGGGCATATAGATTTCAAAGGAAGCGATAAGGGCATAGTGGGAGTGATCGGTCATCTCGATGTGGTGCCTGAAGGCGACGGCTGGGATTTCGAGCCTTACGGCGGAGAGGTCATAGACGGGATGGTCTGCGGCAGAGGCACTGTTGATGACAAGGGCCCTGTGGTCGCATCTTTCTATGCCATGAAGGCACTGAAAGACTGCGGATATCAGCCGAAGCGCACCATAAGACTGATACTTGGTCTTGATGAGGAGACCAACTGGGACGGTATGGAATACTACCTTTCGAAAGTCAGTGAAAGGCCTGATTTCGGATTCACTCCGGACGGTGATTTTCCGGCTATCCATGGCGAGATGGGGATAATGATATTCGATATTGCAGGGAAGTTCTCAAAGAGCAGCGGTAAAGGCCTGGAACTGAGGAGTCTGCAGGGAGGCACTGCCCCAAATTCTGTTGCCGGATCCGCCAGAGCGGTGCTTTACAACAGCGCCGGAGGCGGTTACGACAAAGTGAAGGAGGCTGTGAGCCGTTATCGTGATGAAAAGAACTGCACCATAAAATGCAGAGGCACAGGCAGGAGCCTTGAGGTGACTGTTGAAGGCGTACCGTCCCACGGAGCAAAACCGGAAAAGGGCCTCAATGCTATATCCATTATGATGGATTTTCTTGGCGGTCTGGACCTTGCCAGTGAGGATGCTGCAGGATTCATATCTTTTTACAATGAGTGTATAGGCTTCGATCTGCACGGTGAGCGGATAGGCTGCGGTTTTGAAGATGAGCCGTCAGGCCGGCTGATATTCAATGTGGGCATGATCTCCATGGACAAGGATGCTGTGAAGCTGACGGTCAATATCAGATATCCTGTGACTATGGATGATACATCTGTTTATGAAGGCATGATGGGCGTGCTGGACGGATATGATCTTGGTGTTGTCAAAGGGCATCATCAGGAGCCGATATATATCCCGGCAGACGATCCGCTGATAACCACGCTGATGGATGTTTACAGAAAACATACCGGCGATACGGTCCATGAGGCCGAGGTGATCGGAGGCGGGACATACGCCAGAGCGATGGATGATATCGTTGCTTTCGGAGCGAGGTTCCCGGAGGATCCGGAGCTGGAGCATCAGAGGAATGAGTGCATATCCGCAGACAATATGGTAAAGCTTGCAAAGATATATGCCGAGGCTGTGGTGAGACTGTCGGAATTGCAGGACGAGGAATAGAATGTATGCATCTGACATACAGAAAGTGAACGATTTTAAGATACCGGGGAACAGAAAATCTGAGCTCCGGTATTTTTGCGTGATCTTGCAGAAAATGATGCCAGTTCGTGCAACCTTGACAAAAAATGATTTTTTGCATAGAATTAAAGTCGCAGAATCATTGCAATCCAACGATTGGGAGAGAGTGATATGAAACTTGATATAAAACATATAATAGATGATCCGGATCTGACCGGTGAGAACTGGCTTACGGATGCCGTCGACAGGAAGCCACCGGCAGAAAGCCAGATCGCCGGCAGAGGCAGTACTGGCAGAACGCCGGATGATGCATCTCAGGCAGCAGGTCAGCTTGGATCGGAACGGACATTTGCAGCGGCTGGACAGGCTGCAGGCGGCAGGCCGGAAACTTTGCAAAGGCAGGGCGAGGCGGCAGCCGGGTATCATGAAAAAACTGCATCAGATCCGGCAGCTGATTTATCGTCGGCCAAAGGATCTGAGAGTACGGCCGGAATGGCTGAAGCACCTGGAAACGATGCAGCAGAGCGGATCATAAAGCAGAGCCGCTATGGATCTGCAGGAAATACAGGGACGGCTGCAGCGGGACGTACGCCAGAGCCTTCAGGGGCTGGTATGAGCAGTGCTACTGAGAAAAGTGCCGTGATAGTCGGTCGCAGCGAAACAGAGGCTCTTTCGGCTTCAGAGGAGCAGCTGTCTGCCAGGACAGTAACTCCAATGGATATCGAGACACCGGCAGATTATACTGCTGAAGAACAATCTTCCATAAGCCGGAGCCACGGACAAAGTCCAGCGGGACATACTGCCGGAATACGTGAAGTTTTGGACAGATTGCAGCAGCCATACGGCATGACACAGAGAATGGATATGACTTATGATGCAGCAGCCGCAAGTCAGCCAGACATCGGAGTGTCATCTGCACAGACCGCACCGGGAACAGTAGATCAGACAGTACATGGTGATATGCCGCATCAGTCTCCGGTATATCATGAAACTGTAGTGTCAGAAGAACATGGGACGCCAGATAAAGTCCCAGCTGCAGAACGTCAGAACTATAATACTGCAAGCCAGGGGGCATACAGCAGCAGGCAGGCAGCTGAGCTCGCTGACAAAAGCGTATCAGAACCTGCAGCATTTTCCATGGGCGGTCAGGCGAATGACAGGCGTGCGGCTGCAGATGAAGCGGCAACTACTGTGATACCTGCCGGCAGTTCAGGTGGAAAGATACCGCCTTCAGGTAAAAAGCAGAACGTCAGGAAGGAAAAGAAAACATCCGCATGGGTGGCAGCTATAGCTGTTGCTTTTGCAGCACTGATCGCACTGACTTTCATATATACCAACATGATACCAAGAGACGTCAATGCGACGATAAACGGCGAGCCTGTTGCTATAACCACAAAAGCGCACACGATGAAAGAACTCCTGAAAGAGCAGGGTATATCGTACTGTGAGGCGGACTACATATCAGTACCACTCAGCACATATATTTCCGAAGGCATGGCTTTCGAACTCGATCATGCGTCGTCCTTCAAAGTCACTGCGGACGGTAAGACAAAAAGTTTCAAGACCCTGAAGGAGACTGTAGGCGAGGCACTGACAGAGTGCGGTATCAAAGTAGGAGACAAGGATATCGTCGAGCCGTCGTCGGATACCGTGATGCGTGATGATCTCGACATCGTTGTAAAACGTGTGAAATTCGAAGAGAAGACGGTGGAGGAGAAAATCGATTTCAAGACGGTCACGAAAGAAGACTCATCGCTGGATCAGGGAAAGACAAAAGTAGTGACTAAGGGCAAAAAAGGAAAAGCCAGAGTCACATACAGGATAAAATATATAGACGGCAAAGAATCTTCAAAGAAGAAACTTTCGAGAAAAGTAGTGAAGAAGCCTGTGGACAAGGTGGTGGCAAAGGGGACGAGGTTCGTATTCGACGGCTCCTCTTACAGCCGCAAGCTGACAGTGAAGGCGTATGCCTATACAGGAGGCGGTCGTACTGCTATGGGTACAGCTGCCAGAGTCGGCGAGATAGCTGTGGACCCAAGCGTGATACCTCTCGGCAGCACGGTGTATATCGAGGGCGTCGGCGAGAGACGTGCCGAGGATACCGGAGGCAATATCAAAGGCAACACCATCGACATATACATGAACAGCGAAGCAGAATGCAGGAGCTGGGGCGTGAGATATCTTACGATCTATATAAAATAACAAGAGCAGAAAACTGTCGCATCGGTAAACGGTGCGGCATTTTTTCTGTGGAAGAAAGTTTGATGATGGGGAAAATGATGATCAACGGTGCAAAAGTTGCCTTCATCATTGAAATGGAGCATCAGGCGGTGTTCTTTGCCGGTATGATCGACATCCATGGCTGCGGCCTGGCAGTGCCGGATAAAAAGCACCGCAGCCTTAGGTGAACCGGTGGCTGCGATGATCTTAGGATTTCTGATATGATGCATGTTTTACTGCAGCTGTCCTTTCACAAGTTCTGCGAACTGTGCGGCTCCTTCGGGGCTGCTGAACATCGCTCTTGCTGATGTTTTGCTGCCGCCGCCTTTGCCTCCGCATGACGATGCCAGTTCTTTTACGAGGCTGCCGCAGTCGTATCCGCCGTCTGAGATCAGGATGAAGGAGAGATCTTTTTCAGAGAACAGCATGAGCAGTCTGCCTTCAAGTATCGAGGACGGATCTGGTGCAGATGACTGTTCATCAGACGAAGCAGCGGATTTTTTCCGGCTTTTTTTATTTTTCCCGCCGACAGTATATTTTCTGGCTATTTCATTCAGGTCGTCGATGGAGAATCCTTCAGGCGAGTAAATGAGTGCAGTTTCGCCGGATGCTGTCAGTGCTTTTTCCAGATCACAGCATTCTTTTGATATAAGGAGTTTCCTCATATGGCTGAGCTGGTCTTTCGTTTCCTGCAGTCTGTCCTCCTGCGCCCGCAGCTTGTCAGGGAAATCTTCAACAGATGATGAGTAGCTGTCGGAAAGCTCAGTTAGCATGCTGTGTTTCATGCGGTAGTCTTTAAGTGCTCTCTGACCGGCTTCGAAATATATCCTGAACATGCCTTTGTTCTTTTCGACTTTGTAGATCTTGATGAGTCCCACCTGGCCGGCTGTGGAGGGATGTGTGCCGCAGCATGCTACACAGTCCGATGCTTTGTCAGGAGAGCCGACGCAGACGATGGATATGTCTTCGTCGAAGGCCAGCGCTTTGCGAAGAGGCAGTCCTGCGGCTTCTTCCCGGGAGTCAAAATGCATGACTGTCACCGGTGCATCTGACCATATCACTTTGTTGGCTTCAAGTTCTGCAGCAAGAGCCATTTCATATGTTATCTCTTTGATTTCAGGGGCATAGCCGGGTGCTCTGCTGATGGGACCTGCCGGATCTGCAGCATCGCTGTGTTCTGTCTCTGACTCCGCCGGAGTGCTGTCTGACGCAGCTTTTTGAGACGGGGATACCGATGTGTCAGCCCCGGAAACTCTGGTGCATATACCGTATCCGCCCGGCGGTTCTTCGATGCTGATATCGATGGTCATGTAGTCTTTTCCCATATGGAATCCACGGTTGACGCCGCCGTAAAGGTCGTAGAATATCCCGGAAAGGATATGTTCTCCGCAGTGGCGCTGCATATTGTCGAATCTCCTGTTCCAGTCGATCATGCAGTGGACGTTATCCCCAGCTGCGGGCATCGGTTTGTCCGTTGTCCACAGCAGGGTGTGGATAACTTCTTCGCTGTTTCCTTCCTGAACGTCGATTACCTGAAAGCTGTCGATCCAGCCAGTGTCACAGCTCTGGCCTCCTCCTTCCGGAAAGAAGATAGTTTTATCCAGTGTGATATCGACTTTCTGAACATTGTTTTCCACAGGGTGTGAACAGTTATCCACAGATGTTATCACTGCATCACACTCTTTTAAATACCTATCATTCTGGTATAATTTTGTTGTACTCATTTTTTACTCCTATCGATGTATAGCAAGTCTATAATTAAAATTTTAAACATTCGGTGCAAAAAAGTCAAATATTATACTGTTAAAATTCAGAATTCTGATTTATAATGTAAAAGAAGTGATTAATTTGCGGTGAATATTCTGTACAATGTTTCAATAAAATGGAAATGAATATTTTATTGCAGGAGATGGCAGATCATGAAACGCAGGATCATTTTTTATCTGATACTGGGAGTATGCGTATTTGCAGTACTTTGCGGACCGGGATACCGGGATATCGTCACTACTGTCAGGCAGATAAGCGACCAGCCCGTGATACTGATCGATCCAGGTCATGGCGGGATGGACGGTGGCGCTGAGAGTTCAGGCGGCGTCAGCGAGAAAGATATCAATCTGGATATTTCTCTGCTTCTGAAAAAGGAATTACAGAAACAGGGGATGAGGGTGATGATGACCCGTGAGGAGGACAAAGGTCTTTACGATGAGTCTTCCGGCGCTGCGGTCAGGACCCTGAAGACAGAAGATATGAAAAAGAGGAAGCGGATAATAGATGAAACCATGCCCGACCTTTGTGTCAGTGTTCATATGAACAGCTTTACCGAGGATCCGGGCGTGAGAGGTGCGCAGGTATTTTACCCGTCGGAAGGTGATGAGAAGCTCACTGCATGCAGCAAGGAAGCGGCTGCCATGATGCAGAAAGCACTCAACGCCGGGGTCAACAAAGCAGGCAGCAGGTCGGAACTGGGCAAGAACGATGTCTTTCTTCTGAGGAACATCACCTGCCCGATCATTATCGTCGAATGTGGATTCCTTTCGAATCCCGGAGAAGTGAAAAAGCTCAGTGACAGTGGATATCAGAGGAAAATATCCAAAGTCATAGCCGGGAGCATAGCGGAATATACACAAAAAGACAGATGATTTTCGAAGCCTGTGGATAACTTGTGGATAAAATACGGGAAATATCAGCTGATCTTTGAAATTTCAACGATTAACGAAAATGTGTTTTCCACAGGCACCTTTGGATAAAATTGTATACGATCCGGAATCTCACGTGGAAAACTTCCGGAGACACTGATTTTGCACGAAGGAGCGCTTGTTGAAAATTTTCCGGTGGAGGAGACCGGCTGATATCGAACAGGTAAGAAGTATGTGGTAGGAGTGTTGAAATGCTTAAAGAAAAAATTGTTTACAAAGATGAGCTTCCGATAAACGTTGTTACAGCCAATATAGAAAAGTATCCGATACATTTTCATGACGACATGGAGGTGGTTTACGTACTGGACGGCAGTATCGCTCTACGAAACGGATACTATACATACACACTGAAACAGGGTGATATATTCATCCTGAACGACAGGGAGATGCACAGTTTCGAAAATACCGGCGAAGACAATATGGTCATGATGATACAGCTGGACCTGTCGTATTTCTCAAGATACTACGATAATCTGAAAAATAATTTTTTCGTTACGGATATGGAGGATGACAGCGACGAAAGTCTCGAAGTCCTGCGGACCATCCTTGCCCGTATCATGATGGAGGTGCTGCAGAAGGGCTACGGCTACGAGCACAAGGTCATCGAGAGCACTCACAATCTGATAGCATGTCTGATGTCTGATTTCCAGTACTTTGTCATGGAGGACGGAAAGTTCAAGAACGAGTCGAAGAACAAAGGCAACAAGATCCTTGCCGGCAGGCTGAACCGTATAACCGACTACATGTACGACAATTATTCGAGAAAACTGACGCTGGGCGAGATCGCAGAAAACGAGCATCTCAGCATATATTATCTTTCACATATCATCAAAGAAGCCACGGGGCTCAGTTTCCAGGATCTCCTCAGCTATATCAGAGTGGAGGAGTCGGAGAAGCTGCTTCTGGGAACCAACAAGAAAATAGGGGCGATAGCGGAGGAAACCGGATTTTCGGCGGTGCGTTACTATATCAAGCACTTCGAGAACTGGTTCGGCATGCATCCGCTGGAATACCGTAAAAAATACATAGGCAAGATAATCAGCCGTGAGATAGAGGCTCAGTACACAAGATGCTCGCCGGCGCAGATAGAAGACGCTATAAGGAAACAGGTCAAGGGCGTGTACGCCGACTATGCGGACAAGCTCAGGATAAAGCCTGTGATAGTAGACATAGATATATATGACGATTATGCAGCTGTCGAAGACAAGCCGCCTGTCATCGATGAGATAATGTCAAGAGATGTGAACCGCATCATAGCAGAGCCGTACATAAAACTTATGGAAATGGGCGAGAACGTCATCGCATCCGGTGAGAACTACATCGTCACGACAAGATGCAAATTCCCGGGGCCTATGGACAGCATAAGCATACTGGTCTACAATTTCGATGAGAATGTGGGCCGCTCACTGAAGCGGATACTGTACGAGGAAGATCTGCTGAGACTGACCAGGAATTACAGCGAGGAGATCGAGTTTCTTGTCAGATGCACCGGTATGTCGGGGGATTTCAGGATCCTGAGATACAGGCTGGAAAAGGACAACCTGATAAACAGACTGAAAAACTCCCTGAATCCGCCGAAGGTGACAGATACAAGGGAGCTTTTCCTCAGAGAGCTGTCTTCCGACGCCAGAGTCAGCTCGGACGATTATACAAGCTCGGATGCTCTAAGTGTGCGTACGACTTTCAAAGGTATGGGCGTGGAGCTTATCATGATAGACAAGATCATCGGGAAATAAAGACAGTCCAGATCGCCAGGGCAGAAAAAGACTTTACCAGAACAAAATATATAAAATCAGCAGCCGTATCAGGGATAATATCTGGCCCTGTACGGCTGCTGTTTTTGTATCGTCTATATTGGCTTAAACTCCGAAAGCTTCGGCAGCGTCTTTCATTGCCTGTACTATCGGCAGTGCCTGCGGACATTTTTCTTCGCATAGGTGGCAGCCTGCGCAGTCCGAAGCGTGGAAGCCGTCGCCCAGCCAGTCCATGTATTCCATCTTCGTGCTTGGGTTCTGTTCGTATACGTTCCAGTCGTTGTAGTATCCGATTATCTTCGGTATCTCCAGTTTGTGCGGACATGGCATGCAGTATTTGCAGCCTGTGCATGAATATTTTATCAGCCTGTTGTACTCATCGGAAACTTTGTTTATCAGTTCTTTTTCGTCTGATGTCAGTTCGCTGATATCAGCTGATGACAGCGTGTCGATGTTGGCTGAAAGCTGCTCCATGGAGCTCATGCCGCTGAGCATCAGTGTTACTTCCGGCATATTTGCAAGCCATCTGAAGGCCCATTCTGCAGGTGTGCGTTTCACTGCCGCTTTGTCCCACAGTGCCTGTACTGTAGGCGGGATGGCGTCTGTGAGCCTGCCGCCCTTCAGGGGCTCCATGATTATGACGCCAAGACCCTTTTCAGCAGCGTATTTCAGACCTTTTACGCCTGCCTGATGGTCTTTGTCCATATAGTTCAGCTGTATCTGGCAGAACTCCCACGGATACTCGTCGATGACTTCTTTGAAGAAGTCGAATGTATCATGGAAAGAAAATCCGATATGCTTTATCTTCCCCTGGGCTTTCATCTCGTCAAGGAAAGGCATCAGGTTCAGTTTCTTCGCACGTTTCCATACCGGTACTGTGACGTTGTGGACAAGGTACATGTCGATGCAGTCTGTATCAAGACGTCTGAGCTGTTCTTCGAAGATATTTTTCATGCCTTCTTCGTCTTTCGCCAGCCATATAGGCATCTTGTCCGCCAGCATGACCTTTTCACGGTAGCCGTCCTTCAGGGCTTTGCCCAGGACTTTCTCGCTCTCGCCGTTGTGGTACATGTAAGCGGTGTCAACGTAATTGACGCCTTTGTCGATGGCTGTCCTGATGATCCTGATGGCTTCAGCTTCATTGACTTTGCCGTCCTCTGCCTGCGGCAGACGCATGCAGCCGACGCCCAGCAGTGATACATCGCTGCCGATTTTCTTGAATTCTCTGTATTGCATAACTTTACTCCTCAGATATGATATACTTATAATGTTTTGTTTATTGATATATAATATAGATATTATACTGAAAAAAAGGATTTACTGCAATGATGAAAACTGATAACAGACTTGCAGGGGTATGCAGGGATTTTGCGGACAGGATGATGGAGGAGTACGATCTTCCGGGGCTTGCTGCGGGGGTGATATGTGCAGATGAAGAGTGCCATGTCGCCAGAGGCTTCAGGAACTTAGTCACAAAGGATCCGATGAAGGAAAACGACATATTCCACTGTGCATCGGTGTCGAAACTTTTCACGTCGGCGGGGATACTGAAACTCGCAGAGGACGGAAAGCTCGGTCTTGATGACAGACTTGTGGACATACTGCCGGAACTGTCGATCGCCGATGGACGATGCGAAAAAGTGACGATAAGACAGATGCTCACACATACATCGGGTATAGGCGATGTGGCGGACTACTGCTGGGATATGCCAAGGACCGATGAGGCTGCGCTGAAGGATTATGTGATGTCGGAGGAAGTGCATGATACGCCACTGCTGTGGCAGCCGGGTGAAGGCGGATTCAGGTACAGCAACATGGCGTATGAGATACTGGGGTATATAATTGCCGAAAAGACGGGGAAATCCTATGAAGATGTCATGAAAGAGTGGTTCCTGCGTCCATCGTCGATGCACGATTCGACATTCCTGACATTTGAAAGGACTGGGGGCAGCCTTGAAGCGGAGGCTGTAGACAGTACCGGAAATATGGCGATGCCTTACAGCAAGGCGCAGGACAGATCCATAGTACCTGAGCCGTATTATCCATACAACAGGATGCACGGTCCAAGCTCCACGTTGACATCGAATGTACAGGATCTGCTGAAATGGGCAACGCTGCATATGTCACGCAGCGTGTTCGCACCGGAGTTTTACGATGAGATATGGAAAGAATACGCTACAGTGCCTAATAACGGCGAGGGCATGGGACTGGGATGGTTCATCAGAAGACAGGAAGGATATACACTTTACGGTCACGAAGGTACTGACGACGGGTTCAGGGCAAGTTTCTGGATATGTCCGGAAAAAGACACTGCAGTGGTGGTACTGGCGAACATATCCAATGCACCTGTGAAAAAGATAAACAAGAAGCTCTTTGAAGAGCTGATCACTCGTCTTTGATGAAATCAAGAAATTCGTCGAAGTCGTCGAATCCGCTCTGGATGAATTCGAACAGCACCGGTTCCTTGAATTCGTACTTGGCAGCCGGGATAAGGAACGGCGCCAGGAGGCTTGTGCGGAGTTTCGACTCCAGAAGCCTTATATCTGATAGAGTATATGCGGCCACGATGAGCTGCCCGTATTCCGTAAGGAAATATATACCGCTGACGTCGTTGCTCAGCCGGAATATGCGGTCGTTGACGTGGTCGTTGTTTTTTTTGAATGACATGAACAGTCTGCCGCTGTCGTGTATGGACATCACTGTGTTCAGGTCGAAGGAAAGCTCTCCTGCGATGTTATCTGCATCTTCGTCTGAAAGCAGCACTTCATAGACAGTGACGTATTCGGGTTTCGCCAGCATCATAGCTGCTTCTGCAGCGCTGACGTGGAATCCCGAGCAGTGACAGAAATCGACTACTTTGAGATCCTTGACTGCTACTTTCGATATCACTGTCTCGTACTGTCCGTCCATTTCGATAAGCGATTCGCACATATATGACACGGCGCCGTCGCTGAAAGTCTTTTCTTTGTCTATGACGTTCTTGCAGAACGTGGCGCATCTGTAGCTGTCGTAGATGTCCAGCGGGAAGTCGCCGTCGGACAGATATGCGGCTGTCTCGTAGTCACGGCCGAAACATCTCATCAGGAAATAGTTCACCACCTGGTAGTCGGAAACTATCTCTGTACATATGAGCTTCATGAGTCCTGCTTTTATTTCGGGAGTGATCTCGTCTGCTCCATCGAAAATGAAACCGTACTCTTCCTGGCCGTCCGGCATCGGAAGACCGTGTTCTTTGTTGAAATTCCTGTATATGCACATGAGATCTTTAAACTGCATCTCGGTGAGCTGTATCTTGCCGGCTCCGAGACCTCCGATGAGCGCCTGCTCAGTCATAAGGATCTGCTCTGCGTTTATGCCTCTGACGGACTGGTATGTTTCAAGACCCGCTTCTTCGCAGTCTATATAGAAAAACTGGTGTATGTCGGGGTCTTCGTGCCAGACGGCATCAGTATCCAGCTGCCAGTGTGCGTAGACCGCCAGCACACCCATCAGCCGTGTGTCGGTGACATACGCCGACACGAAAGTCTTTTTTCTGTTGTCGTGGGTAGAAAGCCCACCTTTTATCACTTTAAATTTCGTTTTTTTCAAATCAGAATACCTCTCAAATAAAAAGTATAACCTATTCTGAGAAAATTACAAGCCGGAAAAGAGGGCGTTATATAATATATGATTTTTCATGTGAACGGAACACATGAAGCTGCAAGATATATCGAATTGTTTATGAGAAAACTGTCGACGGATGTGAACCCCAGTCCGTTTGCAAAGGACTGCATGAGAGGGTATGCAGGAGCCGGCTCGTGAAGGCAGCAGCAGTTGCGTGTACATGATTTTATGGTATAATCTAAGGGAGGTTGGAAATCCAGCAGAACAAGGGGGTATTATATGAAAAAGATCAGGATATCTGTATTGCTAAGTATAGCAATGATTTCCGGCGTACTGGGATTCATATTGTATGCACTGCAGCATCCGGAGGCTTCTTTTGCCGAAGGGACAGAAACGTTCGCAGCCGTGTACATAGTTGTGATGATCCTGGTGTCGGTGTATGCGATCGTGCAGATAAGACGCAGGAACTGAAAAGAAGCTGACGGCAGATTTACGGTATTGACAGTCTGCAAAATCGGCGTATAATAGATATGTATAAATCCTTATTAAGAGTGGCGGAGGGAATAGGCCCAGTGAAGCCCGGCAACCTGATGTATACGAAACATGTGCACGAGTCCGGCACTGTATGCATTGTAGGTGCTAATTCCTACAGGATATTGTATTCTGAAAGATGAGGAAAGATAACAAAATGATTTGTGAGTCTTTCTGATTTCCAGAAAGACTTTTTTTTGTGCAGAGCGGTCATCCGGGACCGTCTGTTTTGGAGGTAATAAAAATGAAGAGATTTTTCACATCAGAATCAGTTACAGAAGGGCATCCTGACAAGATCTGCGACCAGATCTCAGATGCTATCGTAGACGCTATCATGGCAGAAGACCCGGCAGGCAGAGTCGCAGCCGAAACAACAGTGAACACCGGCTACGCCATGATCATGGGCGAGATAAGTACAGAATGCTATATAGATATACAGAAGATAGCAAGAGACGTCATCTGTGATATCGGATACGACAACAGCGACTACGGCTTTGACGGCAATACATGCGCAATACTCACAGCTATAGACGAGCAGTCACCTGACATCGCACAGGGCGTGGACAAGGCGCTGGAATACAAGGACGGCACACTGGAAGACAAAGGCGACATTGCAGACGAGACAGGCGCAGGAGACCAGGGCATCATGTTCGGTTTTGCATGCAATGAGACTCCGGAGCTGATGCCTATGCCTATCGCACTGGCTCACAGACTGGCAAGAAGACTGACAGAAGTGAGGAAAAACGGCACGCTGGGATATCTCAGACCTGACGGCAAGACACAGGTGACTGTCGAATACGATGACGACAAGGCTGTAAGGATAGACACTATAGTCATTTCCACACA
Source organism: uncultured Clostridia bacterium (assembly GCA_934277495.1). Taxonomy (GTDB): domain Bacteria; phylum Bacillota; class Clostridia; order Peptostreptococcales; family Anaerovoracaceae; genus Lentihominibacter. The sequence continues at coordinate 13,719 of CAKQUI010000011.1, forward strand.
GCACGATCCTGACGCAGAGCTGGACCAGATCAGAAAAGATCTTATCGAACATGTCATCAGACCTGTTGTGGATGCAGAGCTTCTGGACGATGATACAAAATATTATGTGAACCCTACAGGAAGGTTCGTTATCGGCGGACCTCACGGAGATTCCGGTCTCACAGGCAGGAAGATAATCGTAGATACCTACGGCGGATATGCACACCACGGCGGCGGCGCTTTCAGCGGAAAAGACCCTACGAAGGTGGACCGTTCAGCGACATATGCAGCAAGATACGTTGCAAAGAATCTGGTAGCGGCAGGCCTTGCTGACAAGTGTGAGATCCAGCTGGCATATGCTATAGGAGTGGCAAGACCTGTATCCATACTGGTGGATTCTTTCGGTACAGGCAAACTTCCTGACGACAGGCTGGCAGAGATCATCGAAAAGCATTTCGATCTCAGACCGTCAGCTATAATCAGAGATCTGGATCTGAGAAGACCTGTCTACAGACAGGTAGCCGCTTATGGACATTTTGGAAGAACTGACATCGACGTACCATGGGAAAAACTCGACAAGGTCGATGAGTTAAGAAAGGAGATTTAAATAAAATGGGAGTCAAAGTAGCAAAATTCGGAGGCTCATCAGTAGCTGATGCACTGCAGATCGAAAAGATAAAGAATATCGTCGAAAAAGACGGCAATATCAAATATGTAGTCGTATCAGCGCCGGGTAAAAGATTCAGCGAGGACAGCAAGGTGACAGATCTGCTGTACCTGTGCAAGACACATATCGAGCACAGGATACCTTACGAGCAGATATTTCAGGTGATCTGTGACAGATTCATGGCAGCAGAGGTGAATCTGGGAGTAGACATAGATCTGAATTCTGAATTTGACGAAATAAGAAAGAATCTCGAAGATAATGCTACTGCAGACTATATCGCCAGCAGAGGTGAATATCTCAATGCGAAGCTGATAGCCGCATATCTGGGATATGATTTCGTCGATTCCAAAAAGATGATAAGATTCGATGAAAAGGGCAGATTCATGGAGGATCTCACCAACCGTGAGATCGCAAAGGAGCTGGCAAACCATGAGACAGCTGTTATACCGGGGTTCTACGGCCTTAAAGTGGACGGCACCATCAAGACTTTCTCAAGGGGCGGCTCGGACATAACAGGTGCGCTGGTGGCAAGAGCTGTTGAAGCGGAGGTCTACGAAAACTGGACCGACGTTTCAGGATTCCTTATGGCGGATCCGAGGATCGTGAAAGATCCTAAACCGATCAGCAGTATTTCATACAAAGAGCTGAGAGAACTGTCATACATGGGTGCGTCGGTACTTCATGAAGATGCGATATACCCTGCAAGAGTGGCGAATATCCCTATCAATATCAGGAACACCAACAAGCCGGAGGATCCGGGCACGATCATAACAGCTAATCCGTCAGGGCATGAAGACGGTCAGATCATCAGCGGTATAGCGGGAAGCAAGGACTTCACTGTTATCGGCATATACAAGAACCTGATGAGCGGAGAGAGAGGCTTCATCAGAAGACTCACTGCTATACTCGAAGACAATGATATGTCCATAGAACATATACCATCAGGTATAGATACACTGTCGGTAGTGCTTTCCAATGAAACTCTGGACGGCAAACTGGACGAGATACTCGATGAATTCGATCGTCAGCTGAAGCCTGATCATATCGAGGTGTTCGAGGATGTAGCGCTGATAGCTACAGTAGGTGCAGGCATGTCTTACAGACCGGGCGTTTCGGCGAAACTTTTCTCGGCTCTGGCAGAGGCAGGCGTCAATATCCGGATGATAGACCAGGGCTCCAGTGAGATGAACATTATCATCGGTGTTGAAAACAAGGATTTCGAGACAGCTATACGTGCAATATACGACGTGTTCGTAGTATAGCTGACTGATAGTCGGATGAAGGATGGCAGATTTTGTTTATACGGGAAATAATACTGATATGTTATCTGATAGGCATAATACTGGGAGTTTCCGGACTTACGACGGCAGTGCTGGCGTACAGGAGAAAACAGTCGGAGCTGAGCTTTGCACTGATAGGATTCTGCCTGCTTATGCTGGTGATGTGCTGCTATGATATGGCGATATACTACTGTGATTATGTCATCGGAGGTCTGAGCAGCCAGAAGATACTCAGGATAGGCAACTGTATAATCGCAGCGACGATGCTGATGTGGTCGAGGCTGCAGATCGGTATAGGAGGCAAAGGTCCGCTGAAGATAGTGGACAGTCTGGTGCAGAAATATCTTGTATTTTACACAGCGCTCTGGATGCTTCTGACGGTCTTTCTGAGTATAAAGCAGTTCTACACACTCAAATGGATGCTGCTGGCAACTGATATAGCACTGATAGTCCTTGTCCTGGTATCTTCTGTTGGACATATGATATTCACTGCAGTACAGGGCAGGAAATATTCTTTTCACTACATGGTGACAGTGACGGCAGTGCTGATCTGGAACTACATATCGTATTTCTGGGGAGAGGCTTCAGTTTACTGGGGCAACAGCGAATTCATAAGAGAGCCGCTGGATCTAACGATAATATTCTGGCTCATCGTCAATGCAGCAACGCTTGTATACGGGTACAGATATGCTTTCCTGCCTGCGTTCAGGCATGAGCCTGCCAAAGAGCAGACAAGCGGGCGGACAGACATAAAGAGCCGCATAGAAGAGATCTGCAGCCAGTACGGTCTGACTCCCAGGGAAAAGGAACTTATCGAGCTGATATACAGCGGACTGAGCAACAGAGGGATAGCAGAGAAGCTGTATCTTTCCGAAAGCACGGTAAAGACACATATCTACAACATATTCAGGAAACTGGACGTCAGGAACCGTGTCAGCGTCATATGTATGATAAACGGAGAATTCCAGGACGACGGGACGGATAAAAAAGACACAGGCGACAGCAAGTGATATAAAGGAAAAAGAGCCGGCGAAAAAGCCGGCTCTTTCTGTACCATAGTACAAAAAAACAGCAGCCGCTATAGCGCAGCTGCTATTTTTCTGTAATTGATTTCCTGTGTCATAGGGATACTGTACCCTATATCGGGAAACCACCAGGTGCCCAGTGTGAAGATGATCAGTGCGATTTTGCAGAGGAAGACCCTTGAACCACTCTGATATAACCTGTCGATGCCTGCCAGCCCGAGAAAAATCGAAAGAAAGAGAGTAACATAAGGATTTTTCAATCTGACATCGTCAGGGATCCGACCATCTTCACCCAGGAGCACCTGAATTTCATCTACATGTTTTCTGCCGACGAACTTGATCAATTGCTTTCTGTCCATGATGTTGTCTACTCGTTGTAGTATCTTTGATTTTTATCGTGCGTGGCTCATAACTGTTGAGTAACTGAAGTCATGGTTTTGAAATCACAGTAACTATGATATCAGAAATCCGGCAGATGTTAATCCGAATCCGGTATGAAACCGTGTCGTAAAAAAGTATGATACGGATGGCAGCGATGCAGATCGCCGCAAATCTGTGAAAAAACAGAAAAATGCGGGTAGTACTGTAGTACTAAACCCACTGCCTGTGCGGTTTGCGGGGCTTCTGCATCAGCTGTGCCGCCGTCGCCGTTTTTTCAGTAGTCAGGGTATCCCGGAGCATATGTCAGCCTGCAGATAATGTCAAAAATCAATGTTAAATCTATCTTCATCTTCTTTTATTTACCATATAAATAATGTATACTTATAAAGTGCAGCTTCATACGAGGAAGGCACTTAACGAGAGTCAGAAGGCAGACATTTACGCTGTCGTTATAATAAAGCCAGAAAAGATTCGATTCCGGAGAAAGGGGAAGAATATATGAGTCTAATGGAAAAGATATTTGGAGACCTGAATGAAAAAGAAGTAAAGAAGGTCTCTAAAATAGCAGATAAGGTAATGGCATACGATGAAGAGATGCAGAAACTGACGGACCAGCAGCTCAGGGACAAGACTGATGAGTTCCGTGACAGGATAAAGGCAGGCGAGACACTGGATCAGCTGCTGCCTGAAGCTTTTGCTGTATGCCGTGAAGGAGCATGGCGAAGCCTGGGGATGAAACATTTCCGTGTGCAGGTCATCGGTGGTATCGTACTGCATCAGGGAAGGATATCCGAGATGAAGACAGGTGAAGGTAAGACGCTGGTGGCAACGCTTCCTGCATACCTCAACGCCCTCGAAGGAAAGGGCGTGCATGTGGTCACAGTCAACGACTACCTGGCAAAGCGAGACATGGAGTGGATGGGCAAACTTTACACGTTCCTCGGTCTCACTGTGGGATGCGTGATCCACGGTATATCAGAAGAAGAAAGGCGAGCAGCATACCAGGCAGATATCACATACGGTACAAACAACGAGTACGGTTTCGACTATCTGAGAGACAACATGGTGATCTACAAGGAGGAAATGATGCAGCGTGAGCTCAACTACGCCATCATAGACGAAGTCGACTCCATCCTTATAGATGAAGCCAGGACGCCGCTGATAATATCCGGCAGAGGGGACAAGTCCACTGATATGTACAGGAAGGCGGACGGATTCGTTCGAACACTGAAAGTCGAAGAAGACTTCACCATCGAAGAAAAGGACAAGCAGATATCCCTTACAGAAGAAGGTGTGGCTAAATGTGAAAGCTACTTCGATGTCGAGAACTTCTCTGACCCTGAAAACATGGAGATAAACCATCATGTGCTGCAGGCTCTCAAGGCAAGGAACATGATGAAGCGTGACGTGGACTATATCGTCAAGGACGGCGAGATCGTCATCGTTGACGAGTTCACAGGCCGTCTGATGTTCGGAAGACGCTACAGCGACGGTCTCCATCAGGCCATCGAAGCCAAAGAAAATGTCATCGTGCGCTCAGAGTCAAAGACACTGGCGACAATAACACTGCAGAACTATTTCAGGATGTACCAGAAGCTTGCCGGAATGACAGGTACAGCCAAGACAGAAGAAAGCGAATTCAGAGATATATACAACATGGACGTAGTTGTCATCCCTACCAACAAGCCGGTAGTAAGAGACGACAGACAGGACGCCATATATGCGACTGAAAAAGGCAAATACAAATCCATCGTGGACAGCGTCGTGGCAGCTCATGAGACAGGACAGCCGGTACTGGTAGGTACCATCTCCATCGAAAAGTCTGAGCTTATCGCCAATGCCCTGAAAAAGAGAGGCATCAAGCATTTCAATGTACTGAATGCGAAACAGCATGAGAAGGAAGCTCAGATCATCGCAGAGGCAGGACGTCTGGGAGCTATCACCATCGCCACCAACATGGCCGGAAGAGGTACCGACATCATCCTGGGAGGCAATCCAGAGTTTGAAGCCAAGCGTGAGATGGCTGCCAGCGGATACGATTCGGACACTATCGCATTTGCTACAAGTTTCGTCCAGAGCGATGATCCGGAGCTGCTGAAGGCACGTGAGGAATTCAATGCGCTCCATGAGAAATACAAGCAGGAACGTAAAGAAGAACAGGAAAAGGTCAGAGAGCTGGGCGGTCTTTGCATAATAGGTACAGAACGTCACGAGTCACGAAGGATCGACAATCAGCTGAGAGGCCGTTCCGGAAGACAGGGAGACCCGGGATGCACTCAGTTCTGCATATCCATGGAGGACGAGCTGATGAGACTCTTCGGCGGCGACCGCATGCAGGCCATCGTAAGGAGACTGGGAGTCGAGGACGACGAAGCTATCGAAGCCAAGGCTATAACAAAACAGATCGAAAACGCTCAGAAGAAAGTCGAAGGCAGGAACTTTTCCATAAGAAAATACGTGCTGCAGTACGACAATGTAATGAACAAGCAGCGTGAGATCATCTACGGCGAACGTAAGAGAGTTCTTTTCGGAGAGGATCTGAGGGATTATCTGGTATCCATGACGCATCAGCTGATAGACGAAGTCGTAGATCCTGTAGTCATCGCTTCCAAGTTCCCTGAGGAATGGGATTTCGAAACGATAAACAAGGGACTGGCAAAGATAACTCCTGCGTTCGAACCACTTGATTTTGACGAGGAAGTACTCCACGATATGGACGAGCAGAGTCTCAAGAATGGGCTTTACGAGGATTTCGAAGATCTTTACAAAGCGAAGGAAGAAGAGATCGGCATCGACAAGATCAGAGAGATCGAACGTATGATACTCATCAGAGTAGTGGACAATAAATGGATGGATCACATCGACGATATGGAGCAGCTCAAGAGCGGTATAGGCCTCAGAGGACTGGGCGGACAGGATCCGGCAGCAGCCTATGCTCAGGAAGGTTTCGATATGTTCGAGCTGATGGTCAACTCCATCAAGGAAGAGTTCGTCAAGTTCTGCTACAACGTTACAGTGCAGACAACGACAGAGAGAAAGAACGTTCTGGGACACGGCGAGAGCCACAAGGACGAATTCTCCGAGGAGCAGTATCTTGAAGCGGCTGAAGAAGGCGAGATGCCTGACGGCACAGTGATCCCGGAAAGAGAACACAAGCAGGAAACATACCGCAGAGAACAGCCGAAAGTAGGCAGGAACGATCCATGCCCTTGCGGAAGCGGGAAGAAGTATAAACACTGCTGCGGCAAAAATGAGTAGTGCTTGTTAAAATCCGCCAGGCAGGACGTCACCCCGTGAGCGAAGCGAACGGCTGGTGGGTCCGCCGTCATATGTCGCAGCGATACAAGCTGCAAAGCGGCGCAGGAGAGCGTGGCGACCAACGACGTAGCATGACAGCAATGAATACCTTGCTTTTACCCTCGCTCGCTTGGCGCCTAGCCCTGACGAATTTTTCCTGCGCACTACAGGTACCTGTGGAGGAGAGCGTGGCGGGATGCGACGCAGAACAGCAAATAATAAAACCGATTAGGAGAGTGAGAAGTTTGATAATTACAGATCAGATCAAAACGCATCTGCCTGCTTTGCAGACGATGCTCAAAGAGGCAGGTGAGTCCCTTTGACCCGGCAGGGCTGAAGGAACGAGTAACTAAGATAGAAGAAGAAATGGGCAGAGACGGTTTCTGGGACGACCCGGAATCCGCTCAGAAACTCATGAAAGAAAAGAAATCCATCGACGACAAGCTTGAGGAGCTGGACAGCCTTGGCAGCCAGCTTGAGGACCTTGAAGTCATGGTAGAGATGGCAGAGGAGGAGAACGACGAGGAAATGGCGCAGGAGGCCGAGGAAAGTCTCAAGTCTCTTGAAAAGAGCCTGGAAGATCTCCGCCTGCGTACTTTGCTGAACGGCAAGTACGATAAAAACAACGCCATCATATCAGTACATGCAGGCTCAGGCGGCACAGACGCCCAGGACTGGGCGGAAATGCTGCTGAGGATGTACACAAGATGGTGCGAGAAACGAGGCTACAAAGCTAAACTCATCGATATGCAGGACGATACGGAAGGCGGCATCAAAGGTGCCACACTGCTGGTGGAAGGCGAGTACGCCTACGGATATCTCAAGAATGAAAAAGGCGTGCACCGTATAGTCAGGATATCGCCGTTCGATTCATCGGGAAGACGTCATACATCATTTGCATCACTGGACGTGACGCCGGAGATAGACGATGAGATAACCGTCGATCTGAATCCGGAAGATCTGCGTATCGACACATACCGTTCCAGCGGAGCAGGCGGTCAGCACGTCAACACTACTGATTCGGCGATAAGGATAACCCATATACCGACAAACATAGTAGTGACATGCCAGAACGAGAGATCACAGCATCAGAACAAAGAAGTCGCTATGAAACTGATGATGTCCAAACTGCTGGAACTCAAAGAACGTGAGCAGAAAGAGAACCTGGACGAGCTCAAGGGCGACTACAGCCAGATCACATGGGGCAGTCAGATACGCTCCTACGTTTTCCATCCGTACACCATGGTCAAAGACCACAGGACAGGCGCCGAGGTGGGGAATGTCAACGCAGTGATGGACGGCGATCTCGACTACTTTATAAACGAAAAACTTAAACAGAAGGAGTAAGGTGATGGATATAGCAGCAATGCTTGCAGGGGAGTTCGGACTCAGACAGACACAGGTCGACCAGACGATAGCTCTGATCGACGAAGGCAACACTATCCCGTTCATAGCGAGATACAGGAAAGAAGCCACCGGCGGGCTCAGCGACGTCGTACTCAGGGATCTTGACGAGAGACTGACATACCTGAGGAATCTCGAAGAGAGAAAAGACGAGGTGATACGTCTCATAGACGAGCAGGGGAAACTTACAGAGGAGCTGAAAACTCAGATACAGGAAGCCGAAGTGCTCCAGAGAGTAGAAGACCTTTACAAGCCTTTCAAGAAGAAAAAGGCGACCCGTGCTTCAAAAGCCAGGGAAAAGGGACTGGAACCTCTGGCGCTGATATTCAGAGCACAGGAAAAGGAATCCGGCAGGATAGATGAACTGGCAGCGGATTTCATCGATGAAGAAAAAGGCGTTTCGTCTGCAGCGGAAGCCGTGCAGGGTGCATGCGATATAATCGCAGAAATGATATCCGACGATCCGGAGCTCACTGCAGCAGTCAGAGAGAGGACCATACAGACCGGACTGATAAGCACTGAAGCCACCGACCCTGAAGAAAAGACAGTATACGATATGTACTACGAATACAGCGAAGGCATCAGCAAGATGCCTAACCACAGAGTGCTGGCAGTCAACAGAGGTGAGAAAGAAAAGAAGCTCAAGGTGAAAGTTGTAACTGATCCTGAGCGTATGGAAAAACTCATTGCAGATGAGATCATAACAAATGAACGCTCCATTTTCACGGGGCTGCTGCAGGAAACTGTGGCGGATGCCTACAAGCGTCTGATGGCGCCGTCGGTGGAGCGTGAAATGAGGAACATGCTGACAGAACGTGCAGAAGCAGAAGCTATCAAGGTCTTCGCAAAGAACACGGAGAAGCTTCTGATGGTGCCGCCGGTGAAGGGTGCAAGGATAATCAGCATCGACCCGGGCTACAGGACAGGCTGCAAAGTGGCAGTTCTCAACGAGACCGGAAAGCTGCTGGCGTACACTACAGTGTTCCCTACGGAGCCTAAAAAAGACATCAAAGGCACAGAAGCTGTTTTCCGCAAGATGGTGGACAAATTCCGCATCAATACTTTCGTTATCGGCAACGGTACAGCATCGAGAGAGACTGAAGAAGTCGTGGCTGATTTTATCAGAAAGAGCGGTCAGGACCTGACATACACCATAGTGAACGAAGCGGGAGCCTCTGTTTATTCAGCATCGAAGCTGGCTACTGAAGAATATCCGGATCTTGACGTCACAGTCAGGGGCGCCATGTCTCTGGGCAGACGTCTCCAGGATCCGCTGGCAGAGCTGGTGAAGATACCGACGAAAAGCATCGGCGTGGGACAGTATCAGCACGATATAAATCAGGGACTTCTGGAAAATGCCCTCGACAATGTCGTGGAGGACTGCGTCAACAGAGTAGGCGTGGATCTCAACACTGCATCGCCGTCGCTGCTGGCTCATGTGGCAGGCATCAACATGGGTATCGCCAGGAACATCGTGGCGTACCGTGAGGAAAACGGCGTGTTCAAAGAGCGCAGGGAACTCATGAAGGTAGCGAAGCTCGGTGCGAAGACATACGGCCAGTGCGCAGGTTTCATGAGGATAAACGACGGGAAGAACCCTCTTGACGGGACTGCAGTACACCCTGAATCATATGGAGCAGCAGAGGCTATGCTGGCGAAGCTGGGATTCAGCAAATCCGATATAGGTAGCGGAGGTCTTTCCGATATAGACGACAGGATATGGTCGGTATACGGTGAGAGCAGCCAGGAAAAGCCTAAGGCGAGAGCCAAAGGGCTGGCAGCGCTGGCAGAACTTTCAAAGAAAGAGAAAAAGCCTAAGCGCAACATGAAAAAGGCAGTCGAAAAGATGGCTGCCGAGCTGGATACAGGCGTGCCGACGCTGACAGACATAATCGAGGAAATGAAAAAGCCGGGACGTGACCCACGTGAAGATGCACCTCCTGTGGTATTCAGAAGCGATGTGAGATCCTTCGACGATCTGAAAGTGGACATGGAGCTTGAAGGTACCGTGCGAAATGTTGTGGACTTCGGAGCCTTCGTGGATATAGGTGTGAAAAACGACGGACTTGTGCACATTTCCCAGATGAGCAATAAATACATAAACCATCCTATGGATGTGGTTTCTGTAGGCGATACTGTCAAAGTGAAGATAATAAGCATAGATCGTGAAAAACAGAAAATAGGGCTCACGATGAAGCTCAAATGATAACAGAAGCAGCCGGGCAGACAGTTTGTCAGGCTGCTTTTTGTGATGTGCCCGGCAGCACGTGCTTCTGATAGATCAAAACTCCGAATACGGCTGCTGGCGTTCTGCTGCAGGAGTGTCCTGAAGTCCTTTGACCGGCATGGATAAAGGACTTCCAGCTGTGCTGTATACAGTATTTATGGCTTCTGAACTTGTATTAAATTGTCTGATATGTTAAAATTCTATGATGATGCCTGCACGCATCACGCAGTTATTCAATGAGAAAAAGGAGAAATATATATGAGTGCCATAGCAGAAACGGTAGTGAAGTTCTGGGGCGATACCGGTATAGCGAATTTTACATATCAGAACGGTATCATGATCCTCGTATCTTTCGTATTCCTGTATCTGGCTATCAGACGTGGATTCGAACCGCTGCTTCTTGTACCTATCGCATTCGGCATGCTGATGTCGAACCTGCCTGTGACAGGCATGTTTCTGGAGCATTTTGATATAACCAGCTCATCCCAGCTGTCAGATGCAGGTCTGCTGACTATATTCTACAGTCTCAAGCCTGTGCTTCCGTCCCTTATATTCCTTGGCGTCGGAGCCATGACGGATTTCGGGCCGCTGATAGCGAATCCAAAGTCCCTGCTCATGGGAGCCGCAGCGCAGCTTGGCATATTTTTCGCATTTTTTGCAGCAGTCGCACTGGGATTCGATGCTCAGGAAGCAGCTTCCATAGGTATCATCGGCGGTGCAGACGGACCGACAGCGATATTCCTGACCGGCAAGCTGGCAGATCATCTGCTGGGACCTATAGCTGTGGCGGCATATTCATATATGGCTCTTGTACCGGTGATACAGCCGCCGATCATGAGACTTCTGACAACGAAAAAAGAACGTGAGATAAAGATGGAGCAGCTCAGGGTGGTGAGCCAGAGGGAAAAGATACTCTTCCCGATAGCAGTCACAGTTGTAGTAGCACTGCTGCTGCCGTCAGTAGCACCGCTCATCGGTATGCTGATGCTGGGCAACCTGTTCAAGGAATGCGGCAGGACTTCGAGACTTTCGGAGACCGCCAGCAATGCGATGATGAACATACTGGTGATAATACTGGGGACATGCGTGGGCGCATCTGCTACAGGCGATACGTTCATAACATGGTCCACCATCAAGATAGTTATCCTCGGCGTCTGCGCTTTTGCAGTAGGTACAGCAGGCGGAGTGCTCATAGCAAAGCTGATGAATGTGCTGACAGGAGGGAAGATAAACCCGCTCATCGGTTCGGCAGGCGTATCCGCAGTGCCGATGGCAGCCAGAGTATCACAGATAGAAGGTCAGAAAGCCAACCCGTCCAACTTCCTGCTTATGCACGCCATGGGGCCGAACGTGGCAGGAGTCATAGGCTCAGGCGTAGCAGCCGGAGTAATGTTATCAATGTTCGGTGGATTTTAGCCGGAAAGTGTGATATAATAGAAACAGATTTGAAACGCAAATCTCTAAAATCATTTTTATACACCGCGAAAAAGCTCGATGCTCTCAGGAACAGCGGGCTTTTTTGCAAGCTGCATTAAAATTTTTACATGCAGCAGTCCATGAAAGGAACGCACGATCTATGAAAAAAACAGATACAGTCCTGTTCGATTTTGACGGGACTCTGATGGATACAAATGATATGATACTGGGATCCTGGCAGCACACATTCAGGACGCTGGCAGGACATGAGGCGGATGAGGCCATGCTGGTCAGGACCTTCGGCGAGCCGCTGGGAGACACCATGAAAAAGTTTTTCCCTGACGTGCCTGCGGAGAAGTCCCTGGATATATACAGAAGCTATCAGAAAGAAAACTTCTGCAGCATGATAAAACTTTTCCCCGGCATGACGGAGCTGCTGGAAGAACTGAAACAGAAAGGGTACAAGCTGGGTCTTGTGACTTCGAGACTTTACAACACCACGATGCAGGGACTTGAGCATTTCGGCATAAAAGACTATTTCGATGCGATACTCACTGCAGACGACACGCCGCTGCACAAGCCCGACCCGGCGCCGATAAACCTGACGCTGGAAAAGCTTGGTTCAGATCCGGAAAATTCGGTGATGGTGGGAGATACCATGTTCGACATACTCTGTGCAAGGAATGCAGGAGTGACGTCGGTGCTGGTGTCATGGTCGCTGGCTCTCGGAGGCAGGACTGATTTCGGAGACGATGCGCCGGACCATATCATAACAAGTCCGAAGCAGCTTTTTGATATCATCTGACAAGGTATATGAGACAGGAGGTTTGCCGTGCTGAATATATATCACGGACCGGAATACATAGATAAAAGCAGATTCATATTCGAACACATAAGCGGCAGGACGCTGCTGCTGGTGCCCGACCAGTTTTCCCTGCAGGCGGAAAAAGACGCACTTTACTATCTTGGCACCGACAGTCTGATGGATCTTAGAGTCGTGGACTTTTCCACACTGGGACATAAAGTCCTGCAGCAGGTGGGCGGTGGCAGACTGCCGCTGATAGACAAATACGGCAGGCATATGCTCCTGACGAAGATAATAAACGAAGCAGGCGAGGAACTTGAGATATACAGGAACCTGAGCTGGAAAAATTCATTCATAGATATGATGAACACCATGATCTCTGAGATGAAGCGGTACGGAGCAGTGCCGGAGGATATCTCCGGCGCAGTAGAGAGCCTTGAAGACAGCGGGTTCCTGAAATACAAGCTCACCGATATATACAGGATATTCAGCCGCTACGAAGACGCTATAGAGGGCAAATATCTTGATTCCGAGGACTATATGACTTTCTATGGTGAAAAGATATCCCAGGCTCCCATGGTAAAGGAATCGGATGTCTGGATATACGGATTCGATACTTTTACGCCGAGGAACATGCAGATAATCGAGAAACTGCTGCTGACAGCACGGTCGGTGAATATAGTGCTGGCATATGACAGCGATGAATGTTTTTCCCTGACGTCATACATCATGGAGTCGCTGCGGGAGCTTGCGGCAAATGCAGGCGTGGAGGCAGCTGTGTCCGAGATAGACGGCGTGAAAAGAAAAACTGCAGCAGGAAGAGCGGCAGAGCTATCGGCAGCTGGAAACAGCGGTGGTGCAGGAGGCGAGATGCCGGTGGTCCTTGCAGAGCTTTCCAATCCCTATGCGGAGGCAGAGCGGGCAGCGTCATATATACAGAAGCTGGTGAGAGAACATGGATACAGATACAGTGATATAGTAGTGGTCTGCAACGATCTTGACGGCAGAGGCGCAGTGCTCAGGCGGATACTGACGAGATGGGGCATCCCTGTGTTCATCGACAAGAAACGAAAAGTGACGTATCACAGTGCAGTGGTTTTCCTTCTTTCACTGATGGAGATAATCGCCGGAGGTTACAGGAATGAAGCTGTGATGAGGCTGTTGAAATCAGGCGTGATCAGATATGATGCAGAGGATGCGGAGCTTCTGGAAAACTACATAGCGCAGTACAGGACAAAGGCTGCCATGTGGAAAAACGGATTCGTCAAAGGCGCAGAGCAGTACGGCGAAGAGACTTTTGCACGCATAGACGCTCTGAGAGGCTGCATTTCACAGGTAGTCGAGGACGCACGTGAACGTGTCAGCAGGAAGAAAAAAGCCGGCGAGAAAATAAGAGGCCTCTATACTTTCCTTGAGGAGGATCTGGAGCTGACGAAGCACCTTGAGGAGATAATGCAGGATCAGATAGAAAATGATTTTGCGGAAAATGCAGCGGAAACCGCTCAGAGCTGGAGCGTCATCTGCAGGATCTTCGATCAGGTCGCAGAGACTGTAGGGGAAGAACAGATCTCCAACAGGGAGCTGCTGACCCTGCTGACCGCAGGTTTTGAAGAAATGGAGATAGGTCTGGTGCCTGTGACTCCTGACAGCATCGTGATAGGTACACTGCAGAGGACGAGACTCAGCAGGATAAAAGTGATGCTGGTGGTGGGAGCCAATGAAGGCGTACTGCCTATGGGCCGTGAAGACGAGGGCCTTCTCAGCGAGCGTGAAAAAGCGCACCTTGAGGAAATGGGACTTGAGATCTCCAAGCGCAGCCTGATCTCCAGAAAAGAAGAAAGCATAGCTGTATACAGGACGCTTTACATGCCGGAGGAAAGACTTTACATAAGCTGCTGCAAGGCAGGCGCAGAAGGCGAGAACTCCAGGCCTTCGGAAGTTTTCATGAAGTTCAGGGACATGTGCGGTGATGATATCCTCCCGGATCTTGACGATGAAAGCGATATCATGGACCGGATCACCACAAGGCAGGGGACGCTGGCACCTATGGCTGAGGCTTTGCGGGAGTACGGCGACGGAGAATATATCGGCAAAGACTGGCTGAGGATAATGAACTGGTATGGAAAAAACGAACCGGACAGTCTGGCAGGCGTGAAAAACGGTCTCATATTCAGCAGCAATACTGCATCCATCGGTGAAAAACTGGCGGATGCCCTTTACCGTGGCGACAGGCAGGACCTTGAGGTCAGTGCATCGCAGCTGGAAAAGTACAGCAGCTGTCCTTTTGCACATTTCATAGGGTACGGACTGAGACCTGAGGAGCTGAAGGCATACGAGATAGGAGCAAGAGAGATCGGCGATATCTACCATGAGGCGCTGATGATATTTTCACAGGGACTCAATGCAGGGCTTGGAGCCGGGATGGAGATAAGCGATCCGGGTTCGCCCTGGATGGAGATAAGCCGTGACCAGTGCCACGACAGGATAGCAAAGATACTGAAAGATGACCTTGCCGGGTACCGTGAAGGGCTGATGTCCGCAGGCAGAGCAGAGGAGTACAAGACGTGGCGTATCACTGAGATCTGCGACAGGATAGCCTGGACCATGGTGGAGCAGGTACGCAAGGGAGCCGTCAGCAGTATGGGGTTTGAAGTACCTTTCGGCAAGGGACGCAGACTGCCGGAGATCCATGTGGATGCAGGCGGCCGGGATGTGCTGATCCGTGGAAAGATAGACAGGCTGGATATCCTTGAAGGCCCGCAGCCGGCTGTCAGGGTCATAGACTACAAGACCGGCAGCGACTATATAGATCTCGAGCATTTCAGGAGCGGATACAAACTGCAGCTGATGATATATCTCAGAGCAGGCATGCAGCGGGGAGAACTGAAACCTGCAGGCGTGTTCTATTTCAGGATACATGATACCGACATCAATGCGGACAATAAGAAAGTCGTGCATGGTGAAGAGGCTCTCAATGAACGTATCGAGGAAAGTTACAAGCTGCAGGGCATAATGCTGGACGATACCGGTATGATAAACAGCATGGACATCGGATTCGACGGGAATTCCAGCGTGGTGCCGGTCAAGTTCAGCAAAACGAAAGGAGTGTTCGTGCCGTCACCAGGCAGCGAGCTGCTTTCGGAAGAAGAGTTCCGTGAACTCAGCGAAGAAGTGGATGCGCAGATAAAACGCATATGCACGGAGATCTGCGGCGGCAGCATCGCAGCCGAACCGAAGCGTGAGAAAAAGCGTGACATGGACGGCAAAGTCGTCACATCATGCAGATACTGCAGATACAGGAGCATCTGCATGTTCGATACAGCATTCAGAGGATGCAGGTTCAGGACGGTGTAGAGAATTACCGAAATGCTGGGGTCTGAGATATTTTCTTCTATGAAAAATACGATTTATGAGGCGGCAGCGTTATCATGTGCTGGAGTCAGTGTGCCTTTTATGTTAGAATAAGGATAGAAGACGAAACACAGATTTTTCATGGAGGAGATGAGAATGAAAAAACCACTCATACTGGTCCTTGCAGCTATCATGGCAGTGTCTATGATACCGGGACTGGCATTTGCAGGAGAGGCATCAGACAGCACAGATGTCGCAGTTAAGGCAGCAGCTGTAACACAGGAAAAGGAAGATGAAGACAGCATAGCAGGCACGCAGGCGGCAGGATCTGCACAGGAAAGTGAAAATGGTAAGGCTGCAAAATCGTTATCAGAAACAGAATCAAATGACTGTAGTGGAACAGATAACAGCAAAAAAGGCCGTATGACAGCAAATGGTGATGACAGTGATATCAGCGGATTGGAACTGTTGGATGCGAAGAATATATATCTTGATGGATATAATTCATATAACAGTTATGAATCAGCAGGGACGCCATATATGATAGAAATAGAGTATAGATTGTTATATGGGGGAGAAAAAGACTTAACGGTAAGAGTTGAATCACGTTATGATTACGATTGCATTTTATCAAAAAAATTGAATTCGTCAGCAGGAACTGTATCATATACATTTATGCCGCAGGATGATTTTGATATAATATTTGAAACAGAGTCCGATGATGCAGAATATGAAATCTCGTACAGTCTCTATAAAACTGTCTTTTCTGAATCAGGAAAGATCAAAGAAAAACTTGAGCTTAAATACGGCGGCAAAAGTACGCTTTCGATTTCTGAAGTTGTTCCACAGCATAGCTATCCGGGGGTTACATGGAAATCCAGCAACAATAAAATAGCGACTGTAGATAGTAATGGTGTTGTTGTAGCAAGGGGAGTAGGGAAATGCGATGTAACGGCTCTGTTCCAGAATGGATACAGTGCAGTCTGCCATGTGTGTGTTGCGACGACTGGGCTGAAATATAAATCAAAAAGTATATACATAAAAGGCTCATTTACCAATAGTCTGAAAGGACTTTCTTCAGGAGCAAAATGGTCATCGTCAAATAAAAAAATAGCAACGGTGAACTCAAAGGGAAAGATAACAGGAAAGAAAAAAGGCAGCTGCAAAATTTATGTTAAGTATGGCGGGAAAAAATATACATGTACAGTCAAAGTAAAAAATCCAAAACTTTCAAAGAGCAAGAAGACCGTTTACAATTCAAATAAATACAGACTTAAGGTGACAGGTGGGACTGGCAGTATAAAGTGGAAGTCCAGTAATAAAAAGATTGCTACTGTTTCTAAAAAAGGTGTAGTCAAGGGTAAAAAAGGTGGCAAATGTACTATAACGGCAACAAGGAATGGCGTTAAATTGAAATGCAAGATAACTGTGCCAAAGCATTATGAAGGCTATTCGGTACCAGACTTCGGAGCATTGTATGGGAAAACAGGTACATCAAGTTATGATGATGGGGTAACCACCGTTGTTTATAAAGCAAGCAAGAAAACATATAAAAAATATCTTGGAAAGCTAAAAAAGAAAAAATTCGTATTTGTGACGAAATCATCCGGAGTCAGGCTATATCTGGAAGACGGTGGAGATATGGCAGCAGTATTATATAAAAAAGGGTATGTAGCAGTAGGGTACAGCAATATATTCGAAGAATCAGAGGATGATGATTACGAAGACGATTACTATGATGATTATGACGACTACGAAGACGATTACTACGATGATTATAATGACTATGATGAGTATGCTTCGATAGAGGATATGCCGGTAGCAGAGCTTGATAGACAGATGACAAAATGCTTGAAGGGACTTGATTTAAAGTAGTTGAATTTTACAACAATGAGCGTCCACAGGGAAGATATGACTGTAAAACCCCGACAGAGGCCCGCTCAGAAGCGCTTGCTGCTGAGATCGATTATCACTAACCCAAAGGTCAGGATGACCATCAATTCTTCATATGTAGAAATAATATCACCTCCCTATATATGCAATTCGGGCTTCTCACCGTAACAGCAGATATAACTAAGAGGTTGAACCGCTTTCTTCCTTTCATGCCTTTTGTTTATGAAATTGTGTGCTCTTTCAAGCTTGCAGTCAATGTATCATTAATGTTGTTTTATGTCAAGGTAACGCAGTTCTGTCACATGTAAAAAAAATTGATATTACTGATGGTCTCTTTACACTGTGAGAATTACCGAAATGCCGTGGTCTGAGACATTTTCTTCTATGAAAAATACGATTTATGAGGCGGCAGCGTAATCATGCGCTGGAGTCAGTGTGCCTTTTATGTTAGAATAAGGATAGAAGACGAAACACAGATTTTTCATGGAGGAGATGAGAAT
>CAKQUI010000012.1 GCA_934277495.1 uncultured Clostridia bacterium
GCCATTAGCTCAATTGGATAGAGTCGCGCACTACGAATGCGAAGGTTGGGGGTTCGAGTCCCTCATGGCGCGCCAAAGCCTTGAAATTACAATGTTTCAAGGCTTATTACTTTTTTTGCGGTATTTAATTTATCACTTTTTTATCACTTCGGCTT
Source organism: uncultured Clostridia bacterium (assembly GCA_934277495.1). Taxonomy (GTDB): domain Bacteria; phylum Bacillota; class Clostridia; order Peptostreptococcales; family Anaerovoracaceae; genus Lentihominibacter. The sequence continues at coordinate 156 of CAKQUI010000012.1, forward strand.
GCAATGGTACAATTATCACATTCCCAGCATATTCAGTATATCATCATACTGTTTTACTGGTTTTACGTCTGATAACAACATATTTCTTGACCGTTCTATACGCTGGATCGCTGAATGTTCCGTGCTGCTGGTAAATATTCTGTTCTTCCAGCCCTGCACGCCCCATGTGTAAATATATTCGTCAAGACCTATCGACTTCATACGCTCCCTGTTTACAGTGAATCTCATGCGGCTTTTAACCTGTCTCATGGCTTCCTTGTGGTGCAGCCTTGCAGTCTCATAGCTGCCCAGGTTGAGCGCCTGCACTGCCGTCTTTAAGTTGCAGCGGTGCACATACATGAATTTGATCAGCTCGGCGCCGGTCCTGTCCCTGATGCAGTCCAGGCAGTCAACGAGAAACGCGCCCACGCTGTCCCAGAATGAACGATCCTCTATAGACCGGTAGCGGCTTTCGCCGTCTTCATCAATAAGCGTGTCAGCAAGTGTGAAATCTTCGGTGCCGCTGATCGGTGTATCTATGCTTTCAGCGCTGTTTACTGGGTCCTGCTTCAGACGCTCAGACCTGCCGCCCTGAAGAATCTCAACAAAAGCGTTTCTGATCTGCCATGACAAGTAACCTATAAATGTACCTCGCTCGGGCTCGTATCCTTCTACAGCCTTCAGAAAGTAAAAGTACGACTGATTGATCATGTCGTCTTTAAGCTGCTGCTTGTACTCCGGGTACTCTGTCAGGTACTTGCGTGCTCTCCAGGCTATGAAGTCGCTGACCTGGTCCCATAGCTCCGGTATATATTCGTCATGTCCGTTCTGTATCTCTGTACATAGTTCTTCGTTCGTCATAGGTCTCTCCTAAAAAAATAAGGGGCATCGCTGCCCCTGTGTGTATTGTCCTTAGCCCTATGATGCGGGCTTGTTCTCAGCGTAATAGATCGCTTTGTTCTTATTGTCCAGTACGAAAGCGTCATAAGCTATTCTGCCCTCAACAAGCTGCCCTGATATCCCTATAGGGTTTCCATGTATAGTGAAGTCTGTCAGCTTCACCGGTGCCACTGTTGCGCATGGGTGCGCGATCATAAATCCGAATTTTTCCGAAAGTCTTGCTTTAGGAACCTTTATAACCGGCATGCCGTCAAGGTTACCTATAACGCCCTTGATGCGCATATCATTTCCAATGTCAGTTTCCATCGTGATGTCTTTACACTGTTTCATCAGCAGATATGTATCAGGTGTCACCATCAGCACACGCTGTGTTTCCGGCGCTTCTGCATTATCAAGCACATTACTACCTTTGATGATCTCGTTGTATATGTTGGTGCTTGTCAGAGTCGTATCAGTTACTTTCGTACCTGCACCGGTGCACATCTTACCAAATACGTATGTATCTATTTCCGGAATGATAACTTCTCTCTGCTGTCTTCCCAGTGCTTCGGCACCGTTTAAGATCATTCCTGTTTCGTCTGTATCCAGTTTATCGAGTGCAAATGTGAATGATCTATCCTTAGATAATATCATTTCTTCGATAGTGTTTCCGACTGACTGCAGGGCGCCATATCTCGACCAGTTCTCACCGGTTCCGGCTCTGTCATAGTCTGTCATAGGCACGCTGTTCACTTTGTGAATCTTGATTGAATGTGCCCCCGTCCAGTCAAAGTCGGTGTTGGTTACAAGTTCTTTTTTACTCTCTGTTGTGAAAACTTCATCAACATATGGAATGAATTTTGTTACTAAATTTATAGCCATTTACTTACCTTTTACCGTTAAAAGCCGACCTGATCGGATCACTGCCGCCACGACTGCCGCCCGTGCCCTCGATAGGTGGGGACTGTCTCGCTCTTGCTTTGCGGTCCTCGCCGATCACTGCCCGGAAAACCTCTGTCACTTCCTTGTAACTCTCCTCATAGCTCTCTTTACTGTCATACTTCAGCAGAGATGCAATACTGTGAGGTAATCCGGCCTCTGACAGCTTCACGGCTGCATCAGCTTTTAACTCCCTTTCTGTAATCTTTCTTTCTCGCTCGTCAAGCTCGTCTGTTCTGTTGCCGTCCTGTATGGATCTAAGCAAGCTTTCTTTCTGCTTGGCAAGCCTTTTACTTATGATCTCGTTCACTTCGTCCTGTGTGAACGTCTTTTCTTTTTTCTCCCCCTCGTGGGTGTCGTTGTTCTCCTGATTTGCCTGGGCTCCGTCGCCCTGGTTGGTCTCAGTACCGTTGTTATTGTCTGTAATATCTTTCACGATATCTTCTAAACTCATTGTTACCTCCCGTTTAACGCCCGTCGGCTGTTTTGGCTTTCAGAAACCGCCGCCCCAGTTTTCCGGAAGAGACGGCGGTATCTTCCTGCTTCTCGATATGATAAAAAAGCTCATAACATCAACAACTATATTTCTGCTACAGCTCCCTAAAAAGGTTGGTGTGCAAACTGCAAGTATCAATATAACTGTAAATGTAATAGTGACGTCACGCCGTCCTTATCCGTACGATACAGGCTCCAGCATGGAATAGCGCCGGATCACAGACAATAAAAAAGGCATGGCAACAGTTAAGTTGTCACGCCATCGGCTTGCACGGTCTCCCGTACGACTTATGTATATTATATCACGTCACGCCCTTTTTATCAATTTTTAATCTTCCCTGCTGATCTCCACGTCTTTAAGGTCTATCAGGTCTATATATGCCCGCTTGTACTTTCCGGCTGCCGGCTGCAGCTTCATTGTGTGCAGCGTACCGCCCAGCAGCTCAATAAGCTTTGTCAGTTCGTCGGGCTTCTCATATGATACTTTCAGTTTTAACATCGCTTCACCTCCTAAGAACATACGTTCTTTAATGCGAACGTTCGCTTTCTTTTCCGAACGTTCTTGACAGAGTGTTGCCATTCAAAGCGTTGAAATTTCAACGCTTACCATTGCCCAGGGCGGCAATCGTTTGTTTTGTAGAATGGTTATTCGTCGGTTTTGTAGATGATCTGCATACAAGTTGCAGCCCTGCACATATGTGCACACTCTGCCGTGCCAACTGTGCCAATAATGCGAATCGGGGCACTTCGGGCACTACCTCTTTATACGTCCGTCTTCATCGAGCTCAGTGATGCAGCCTGTGAACTTCTTTTCAAGCTCTGCCGATCTGTCAGCCTGCCACTGCAGCGCCTGGGCTGTATCCCTTGGTGCAAAGCCGTGAGCGTTCCAGAATCTACTCTCAGCGTTGAATCTCGCTTCCTGCTGCCATCTGTCATCTGATATCTGAGGGACATCGAGAAGGGGGACGTGACGCCCCTCAGCCTCGACATATCCCGTGATAGGATAGTTCATCACAATACCTCCTGCATTATATACCCGTTTTCATCGAGCCTCGTTCCAGTTCTTTTACTGCCGCTGCACTTCCTTTTCAGCTGTCTAAACTGCTGCTGCAGTGCCTGCTCTGACCCTCTGCCCCGTATGTATCCGTAAGCGTATGTGATTGCTATAAGCTCGTAAATGTCACCGCTGCCTATCTCTTTCAGTGCTATTGCTTCGCCTATGTTCAGGATATCACTTTCCGGCAGATCTGCATTGTTCACGGCGTCCCGTATGAGGTTATTCCAGTTCATTGTCTGCCTCCTATTCTGCCGGCATAGGGTATATGTCGTCATTCATGTGATACCGCTGCATAATTTCTTCAGCTACTCTCTGAGCTCTCCTGTAGTCCTGATACTCTCCGGCCTTCCAGGGGCGGCCGCCTTCTGTCAGTATGATGACTTCTGTACAGCCCTGCTTTACTTCCAGTTTTACGCCTCTGTAGATCACTGCTCCCGTCTTGGTCTGATTAAGGACTGATAACCCTTTGATTGCTGCTATAAGCTCCTTGTGTGCTACGTTTTCCGCTCTGTTCATTTCTTCTCTGTTTAACATCGTTCTTCCTCCTACTCGTTTATATTGAATACCTTTACGCCGCTTTCCACAACGTCTCTGAGCTCGTCCACTCTTTGCGCTACGTCTGCCGTCTGATCAAATATGCCGAATATGGCGCACTGATCAGTACCTGAGTTATACCAGGCGCAATCTGTCCGGCAGTTCGCCATGAATGCGCCCTCATATCCCTCTGTGCCTATAAGGCCTATTGTCATTACTGGACATATCTTATTTATCATCATTATCATCTCTTATAATTAATCTAACTTTTGTAACTTATATAATTTTGATGTACTCCCTTAGGGCATGTGAGAGAATGTAACTAATATAACTTTGCAGTTTTTACCATTTGGGATAGTTCGTATTTATAGTTATATTAGTTATATTAATTATATTTATGTCTCTAAGGGGATTATATATCCAAGGGCTTAAAATCCGAATAATATATACGGTACTTTTGCCTATTGTTCGTCTTTGAGCCTTTTTTCATGGTTATATTCTGCCGTTGCAGGGCATCAATAATATAACTGTTATTCAGCGAATGGCCGAATGACTTTACATCAATATCATGCTCCCTGATCTTCGAATACTCTTTCAATATGTCTTTTGCTGTCATATGCAGCCCCTCAGGGTTGATGTTCAGCACTGCCGAAACAACTTCAACATAGAATCTTAGGTTGTTACTGCTGCCTGATAGTTCATATTCTGTCGTGCATTCTACTTGCTTTTGCGTGATACTGCTGTCATCACCGCACCATCTGAACCCTAATTCTGGATCCAGCTCAAATACATATGGTGCTGTTCGGTTTAAATTGTTCTTCGGCTGTATGCCGACCCTCTTGCTGCCCTCTGTCGGGTGGTAGCCTATGTATGTAGCTGTTCTTGTTGCATCAACAAAAGCCCCTGAGCCTGTGAACCTGTATAACAGTTTATAGTCTCCCCGTTTTGGCGGGTGCACCACTAATATGATACAGGTATGATGTTCTCTCGCTACGTCCCTCAGGTGGTCTGTTATCTGCCTTGCTCCTACATAGTCGTTTATCTTCGTGCCATCATCTACGAACGATAACAGCGGGTCTATAATGACAAGTTCGGGTTTTACAGACTTCAGCACTGCAATAAATTCATCACTTCGGCAGTCAAGGCCGCTTTCTCTGAGTGCTATTTTAGACATGTCAGCGCCGACCGCTTCAAGCCGCTCTTTCATACCTGAGTTGCCATCTTCGCCGCCCAGGTATAGCACGTTGCCGTTTTTCTTCACGAACCCGGGCATGTTATCCGGCTGCCTGGTTGTCACTGCTGCAGCTATGGCGCACAGGTTCCAGGTCTTACCGGTGCCGGTCTCGCCACCGAATACGTTTATATTCTCGTCTACGAAATACGGCAGCCACAGCCATTTTGTGGGCTCTGATTTTACATCTTTTGCCCATACATACGCCGGTTTTAGCTCTTCTACAGGAACAATGCCGCCGTCTCTTGTGGTAGTAGCTCGCCGCCGCTGTGCTTCCTCTGTCTCTGCCGGGCTTCTTATTATAGGATTCTCGACCTTGCGCCCTGTCTGAGCTTCATAGTCTGCAAGGTCTTTACTGTTTAGAAAAGTCGTTCTTTCGTTCACTGTCTCAACTCCTCACTTATGTACTCCTCGATAACGTCCAGATCTACAAGCCATTTAGTCCCTGCTCTGATCGACGGTATTGCGCCGCCTGTTATAAGCTGCCGCAAAAACCATTCTGTGATGCAGGTGTTCGGGTCCTGCTCCCTGATCTCCCTGTAAGCGTTTTTAATCGTTCTAACCCTCATTCTCGTACCTCCTCACGTTCCCCGGGCTCCTGCTCGTTGCTATACTTTGCATCAGTCATTACTATCTCCTCTACTGGTACGCCCAGCGCTTTAGCGATCTTGCCGACACAGACGGGATCAATATCTGTTTTGTATCCCTTGAAGACTGTTGACCGGCTGACTCCTGACGCCGTTTCAAGGGCATCGTATCGCATACATGTTTTTGCCCTTGCCATTTCTATGGCTGCCTTATTGAGTCTCAATGTTATCACCTCACTTTTTAGTAAATTTGCACTATCTTCATGCACTAATATTATATCATATTGCACTAATTGTCAACAAGATATTTACTTTTTGCACTAATTATGTTTTAATTTACACTATAATAAAAGAATGGAGCGTTTTAATTATGGGAATGGGACAGACCTTAAAACGGATTTTACATGATAAGAATATGACAATAAAGCAACTGTCTGAAGTGACAGGCATATCAATAAACACTTTATACTCAATAACGAAACGTGATACAGTCAATGTTCGTACTGAGATTATAGAGAAAATAGCAAAAGCTTTAGATGTTCCAGTTGAAAAGCTGTTGACCACTCAAGACCGCAAACGGATGTTTGATTTACAGGTTTTCGCCAGCATGGAGGATAAGCACCCAGCCGCCGATCCCGGCAGTCAAGAAGGTGCGTTTAAAAATTATGTACACAAATTAGTCTCTGAATCAATGGACTCAGCATTAAAAAACTTTGTCGTTGACTCGGGCATTGATCGATTAGTGAACAACTATGATAAAGTAAACACTGACGGCAAGAAGAAAATACTTTCATACTCTGACGATATCGCAAGCAATCCAAAGTATACGAAAGAAGAGGTGTAACAAATGGGAATACGTTTTGACCTTGTGCAGAATAATATTGACGGAAAAGAATTAGAAAAAGCCGGAAGGGTTGACGATGCAGTTAAACTCTATCTTTACAATGTAAAGAGTCGCTTTGAGGGAAGTCACCCATATGACAGACTCGCTATTATTTACAGAAAAGCAAAGGAATATGACAAAGAAATTGATATCCTGAAAAGAGCTATTGATGTCTTTGAGAATGATGTTATATTAGAACGTCCTGACCGTGACCGGAAAATAAAGAGATTTAAAGACAGGCTTGCAAAAGCTGAGAAACTTAAAGAATCCAGCAAATAAGCCCCCCAGGGCAACAACTGAATACATTTACCAAGGCAGCCGGTGGACGTGCTGCACCTGCTCCCGAGTCTTCTTATCAAGGGGGTGGTGCCTATGGTTACATATACAGAATTATTTCAGTTCGTAACTATGATTTGCGCCGTTATAACCTTAGCGTTATATGCAAATAAAAAATAGCCGTTCGCCCCGTTAAGCAATCGGCTATTTCCGTTAGTTTACCGGGACAGGTGGTCGAGGCACCTTCCGGCTGTCTTGTTAAGTATATTTTATGCGAAAGCTGTGAAAATGTCAACAGTTACAGTTTTGAGAGTAGTGTGATTTTATGTGGTAACTAAGTGACAAAAAACAAAAGCCCCTTTGTAGGGGCCCGTTATCGAGAAGTACATGCAGCAGGACATAAGACCTTGAGAATCTGAGAATCCAAACTGTAAAAACGCTTATAAGGGGCTCTATATAAAAGGGACTGATGCAAGGTCTGTAATGTTACAAACCAGTATAGCAACTTAATTGTACCATTGCAGGCTCTAAAAATCAATGTTTTAGGGTATTTTTTATACCCGGAAAGGACGGCATGCAATGGCAAAGAAAACTAATTGCACGATAAACGGCAAGGATTATTACAGGATATACCGCAAGGTGGGCATGAAACGGGATAAACGGGGCCTGTGGGTACCAGATCGCAAGGCCTTTTATGGCTCCTGTAAGAGTGAAGCAGAGGCAGAGTATCAGAAGTACATACAGCGGCAGTGTAGCGAAGTTGTCACAAGCAAGTGCCTGGGCGAACTGATACAAGACTGGATAGAAAACATCTTCACAGTGTCCAGTCTTTCGACCGGCACCAAGTACAACTACATCAACGCTTATAACAGATCATTCCCAGGCGGCAGGCTTGCAGGGCGTCAGATCGGCGATGTTTCCGCCCTCGATCTACAGATGTTCTATAACGAGCTTGCAGAGGGTGGGACCTGCTGCAGCTCCATCAAGCAGATGCACAACTTACTGACTCACTTTTACAAGTATGCAGATCTGAACGGCATCGGCAGGAACATAACCACAAGCGTATCAGTTCCGGATAAAGGCGGCACCGCTGCAGCCGATCACGGGGACGAGCTTGTAACATGGTCTGATGATGAACTGAAAGCGATGATAAGCGGTCTTGAAGGTACAACAATGCGCTTTATGATAGTGCTTGCAGTCAATACCGGCGCCCGAATCTCTGAACTTCTCGCCCTGACGTACGATGATATACATGACGATCTTTTGTATATCAACAAGCAGCTTTCAGAGAAGGACCCAGACGGCAGGGCATCCGCTCCACACCTTGACAGCACCAAAAGCACAAGCAGTAACAGGGTAATTCCTCTGTCTGATGCGGTTTTACGTGAATATGCGACACATAGACTGATACATCAAAAAGAGATGCTTAAAAACGGTTACAGGACGTCAAGCATATTCACTACAGGGACAGGCAACTACTACTACAGACGGAACGTAACAAGGGCATTACAGCGGCTGTGTGATCGCATCGGCATTCGATACCGCAAGTTTCATGCTTTCCGGCATACGTTCGGCACCAACCTGAGCCGGGCAGGCGTTCCCATTGAAGAGACGTTCAAGCTCATGGGACACAGCAGCATCAATGTGACGATGAAATATTATGTACATGTGGACGCTCGCCGCAAGCTTGATGCAGTGGAGAAAATAGCCGCTTTCAGCCTGTAAAATTTATCACTTTTTTATCACTGAAGTTACAGATACAGGACTGATAACGGCAAAAGATACCACAAGTTACCGCAAGTCATGAAAATCATCAATACATTGCAATTTCAATGCATACGGCAGATAATGCACTGAGACGTTGAAACTTCAACGCTTCGCATTTTACCGTCCCTGGATTTGCGAAGGTTGGGGGTTCGAGTCCCTCATGGCGCGCCAGACAGAAACACTCATCTTTTGATGAGTGTTTTTGTTTGCGTGCATATAAAAAAAGGGATTCGAACCCGAAAGGGCCGCTGCGTCAGAGAGAATGTCCAGTGGACATTCGATCAGCAGCGTGTCCAAGCATGCAGAGCATGCGCAGGACGGCGGATGCGAAGCATCCGTGAAAGTCCCTCATGGCACAAAAAAGGGGATTTGAACCCAAGACTCCGACGCACTTTATTTAATACTGTCTTTTCCATTTACGATGATTTATAATATGCTTATACGCATTGGTAGCTAATGACCATAACCAAATCAGATATCCACAACTGAATATATTTACCAAGGCAGCCGGTGAGGTGAGCTGTATCCGTTCTGAATCTACAGAAAGGATTGATGCTTATATGAGTACATATGAGGAATTTATGATCATACTGACAAACGCTTTATTGATCGTTGCAGTTCTGAATTTATACAAAAATAAGTAAAGCCGCCTTGTTCCTTGGCCGGATAGGCGGTTTTACATAACTGTTTATTTGCCGGAACGGATAGGCGCCATCTATCCACTCGGCTGTCTTGCTAAGTATATTTTATGCAAAAGCTGCATATTTGTCAACAGTTACAGCGAAATACAACAGTTATCACAATTTACGACAAAAACAAGAGCTCCTTCAAACTGGTGTAAGATAAAATTGCTCAGTCTGGAGGTTTTTATTATGGCAAGAAGAACAGGTGATGCAGCAAACTTCCTTTCTATGCGGTTTCTGGCAGCAGTTCATAGTTTGAGTTTCTCATGACGATTTTTCACCACTTTGATTACAGAACTCTGGACAGAACATGGGTTCGAACGCTTGATATACTACCTATATCAAATGATGTTACCTCTTGACAGAGGTAACATCATAAACAACCGTATAAGCAGTGAAAGAAAGGAAGATCAAAATGGGGAAAAATGGAAAACTTTCAAAAATCACAAAAACTATCGTATTATCAATGATGGCGGTCATGATCGTATTTGCCGCAGTGCCGGTATCGGCTGATGCAGCGGTGAAGACAAAGTCAAAGACATATGTGAACTATCCGCTTGAAGCAAGAGGTGCGATAAAGGCACTGGATGTGTACGGCAGGGACACCCTCAAAATCAAGTACAATGGACAAAAGATTATTTCGGTAGCACCATCACAGTATGCCAGAAATCTTGGAACAAAGATTTGTGAAAAGGGTGGGATAAAATGTACCTACAGCACATCAGCTAAAAGGATATACAGCAGTACATGGTATGTAAATTTCAGCATACTGCCTAAGTGGATGATAAAAATCGCAGATAAGGTGACACCGAAACTTGGTGCTATTGCAGACTGCGGAAGATTCGTAAAATCTACAACTACATATACTGTGTATAAAAACGGCAATGTAACAAAAAGCAGTAAGATGCAGTTTATGGTTCCTACAAAACTCAGAGACGCAGCTAAGAAACTGGCAGGTCTTATCATAAAATAAAGGTTTTGTAATTCTTTGAATGCAGGGAATCAAAGCCATCAAATAGACAGAACACAAAACAGCACTGATGCAAAATAATGTATCAGTGCTGTTTTTGAAATATATGAACTTCTGGCTATGACGAACCATTAAAGAACACTTTCTTCAAGTATGAGGCTGCTGGATTTTACAGATATCATATTCACAGTCAGTCTTCACAACAAAAGTTTATGGTGTCATTATCCTTCCTCACCGCTCTGCATATCTCCATCAGGCAGCCTGTTTCCGTTTTTCTTTTCCGGGAGATTTGCAAGGAGCACTGCTGTCACTACCATGATGCCGCCGATGATCATGCTGAGGGTTATCGTGTCGCCTGTGATGAAATATCCGAACACGCATGCGGCTACAGGCTCGAAAGTATTGATGATAGACGCATTTGTAGGGCCGATCAGTTTCACGCCCAGACAGAAGAACAGTATGGCAGCGAATGCACACACTACTGCCAGTACGAGCATATATGCCAGCTGATGCATGTTTTCTGTGAACAGCGGCCTGCCGCTGATAAGACACCTGCCGAAATTGAAGACAGCAGATGCAGCCAGTACGTAGCCTGCAGTCACAAGGGAATTGAATCCCCTAACGGCTTCAGAGGAAAGACTGATAGTATACACTGTGTAGCAGCCGGCGCATGCCAGTGCGAATACGACGCCAAGTATCTTTATCTTCATGTCAGGCGACCATACGATCAGACAAAGCCCTGCCAGCGAGACGATGACAGCAGCGATCTTCACAGCACGGACCTTTTCATGCCCCGATATCATTTCCACAGCTATGACTATAGCAGGAAAAGTAAAGGAGATTATCGTCGCCAGAGAGCCGCTTATATAGTTGAAGGACAGATAAAGCGTAGTAGCGATGCCAATATATGATATCATCACAGCGATCATTGGCTTTACCGAAGCACGGGTCAGCCGGAAAGGTATCTTTCTTATAAAAATATATGCCCACATCAGGACTGCAGCATAAAGAAACTTGTTGAAAAGCAGCGTTTCCGTGACGACTCCCGTACCGAATGCCTTGAAAGACAGCGACGGCACGAGCCCGTAACATATCGTTGTGCCGATTATGCAGAGCGTTCCTGCGATCTTCCTGTTTGCCATACCCATCACCTTTTCATAATTTTCAAATAATATATCGTACACCAATATTAACATGGTTTCCTTTATATGTGTATTACAAAAGATAAAAAATTTGCATACTAACTTGTCATTTTCAATGGTTTTGTAGTATCATTATCCGTAAGATACAGAATGTATCGCAGCATGGTGTAAAATATGAAAACAGGGAGATTTTGAAAATGGACATAGAAAAAATCAAAAAAGACTTCCCGGAAGCAGCGCAGATAGCTGACTGCAGGGAGATATTCTGGGAAAACAGCAAAATGGCAGAAGCACAGCGTGAATATATCGTCGATATAGACGATGCAGAGGCAAGGCTTCTGAGATTTGCACCGTTTATAAAAAAGATGTTTCCGGAGGTGGAAGGCGGTATCATAGAGTCGCCGCTTAAGGAGATACCTGAGATGAAAAAAGTCCTGGCAGCCGGATGCGGAGGCAGACTGGATAAAGCCAGCGTGCAGGGACGTCTGTTCCTCAAGTGTGACAGCCATCTGCCGGTGTCAGGTTCGATAAAAGCAAGGGGCGGTATCTATGAAGTCCTCAAATTCGCTGAGAAGACAGCTATGGACAACGGCATGCTGGAGCTGACTGACGATTACAGCAAACTGGCAGGAGACGAGTTCAGAGAGCTGTTTTCAAAATACAAGGTGGCAGTAGGTTCGACAGGCAATCTGGGACTCAGTATCGGCATCATAAGCGCAGCTATAGGCTTCAGCGTCACAGTACATATGTCGGCAGACGCCCGTCAGTGGAAAAAGGACCTGCTCAGATCCAGGGGAGTAACTGTCATCGAATATCCTGACGACTACGAAGCTGCAGTGGCTCAGGGCAGGAAATCAGCCGAAGAGGATCCATCATGCCACTTCGTGGACGATGAGAACTCGCTTGACCTGTTTGCAGGATATTCAGTAGCAGGTAAAAGACTGAAAAAGCAGCTTGACGATATGGGCGTGACCATAGACAGCCAGCATCGCCTGTATGTTTACATACCATGCGGCGTAGGCGGTGCACCAGGCGGAGTCACCTACGGTATAAAAGAGTATTTCGGTGATGATGCATACTGTTTCTTTGCAGAGCCTACACATGCACCGTGTATGACGCTGGGGCTGGTGACAGGACTACACGAAAAGATAGCTGTCGGAGATGTTGGTATCGACGGCAGGACGGAAGCAGACGGACTTGCTGTCGGCAGACCGTCGCCGCTTGTTTCAGATGCGATGGAAAGCAGACTTTCAGGATGCTTTACTGTCGATGATGATAAACTGTATGTATATCTGTCATCGCTGAAGGACAGTGAGGATATTTTCATAGAGCCATCAGCATGCGCTGCATTCGAAGGCCTGAAATATGTCAGCAGCGACGCAGGAACACACAGCTTCACAGCGCCTGATGAAAACTCAGTACACATAATATGGGCTACAGGAGGCAGCATGGTGCCGGAAGACGAAAAAGAAGCTTATTACAGACGAGGAAAGAAGTAAAAGGAAGGGAAACATGAAGATGAAAAAGATCACAGGGATAATTTCGATCATTGCTGTTATGGTGCTGGTACTTGCAGGCTGCGGATCAGAAAACGGCGGCAGCAGTGACAGCGACACACCGGAAAACGGCAGTACATCAGGGGGAAGCTACGTTATAGCCACGGACACATCCTTCGCACCGTTCGGATTTACAGACGAAGAAGGAAAGGCGTCAGGAATAGATATAGATATCCTGGACGCTATAGCACAGGATCAGGGATTCAGCTATGAACTCAGGACAGTGGGTACAGACGAGGCTGTGAATACACTTGCGTCGGGCGATGCAGACGGCGCCATAGCAAAGCTCAGCATCACTGAGGAAAGGCAGAAGTCATGCGATTTTTCAGATGCATACTATGAAGCAGGAGTCTGTGCAGCTGTGAAATCAGGCAGTGCTGTTTCAGGTATAGATGATATCAGAGACAATGCAGTTGCAGTTACAAAAGACACTGACGGTGCAGCCTGGGCAGAGTCCATAAACGATCAGTACAACCTTGACATTCAGACCTATGATGACAGAGAAGAAATGTACGACAGCGTGATAAAGGGAGACACCGTAGCCTGCTTCGACGATTATCCTGTAATGGCGTACAACATACTTCAGGATGACGAGATGAAGATCCTGGAAAGAGAAAACGACAGCTATACGACTTCCTACGGGTTCGCTGTTAAAAAAGGCACGAACTCAGATCTGCTGGACAAGTTCAATAAAGGACTGGCAAACATAAAAGAAAACGGCAAATATGAAAAGATCATAAAGAAATACGTAGGAAAGTTATGATGTAAATTTAAAATACTGACTGCATAAATATTCATTAGCGTTGCGGATGGACGTCATCACCGCCCATCTTTGCAGCAGCGGTCAGCGAATGTGACGGAATCATCAGAATCGTTGTTTTTGTCACAGCAGTAATAAATGGACGGACTCCGGACGTTTTGCAAAAAAACATAGAAAAGTGACAAATATATATTGAGTAATAATATATTACAATGTATAATTATAAGAACGGTATTTTGACCGTTTATTCTTGTACATAAAGTTGATTTAATATATTGAACCAGAAGGAGACTGAGGCAGGAAATGAGTAATACGAAAGAAATAAAAGAAGGACTTATTTATCTTGAAGACGGCACCGTTTTCAAGGGAAAAGGCTTCGGATTCAGCGGTACTGCTGTAGGCGAGGTCGTTTTCAACACATCCATGACCGGATACCAGAAAATACTCACTGACCCATCCTATAAAGGACAGATCATCAATATGACATATCCTCTTATAGGCAACTACGGGATAAGTGCGACAGACAATGAATCAGACGGGATTCATGCCTTCGGTCTTATCGTCAAGGATCTTTGCGACATGCCGTCGAACAGTCACTGTATAAAGACTCTGGACCAGTGGCTCAAAGAGCAGAAGGTACCGGGCGTATACGGCGTGGATACGAGACAGATCACAAAGAAAATAAGAAAATCAGGAACGATAAAATGCCTGATAAGCACAGAAGGCATATCGATAAGCGAAGCCAGAGAGCTTTGTGAAAAGGAAGAGCTGAGAGGAGACTGGATGAAGGTAGTCTCAGTCAAAGAAAAGACTGTCCTTGAGCCAAATGGCGAGGGGGACATCTTCGATGTAGCTGTTCTTGATTTTGGCGTCAAGACCAATATCCTCAGATGCCTGCAGGCCAGAAACTGCAGACTTACAGTATATCCTTACGGTACGCCTGCCGAAGAGATCCTCGAAGCGGAGCCGGACGGCATTTTCCTGACGAACGGTCCGGGAGACCCGGAGGAGGCCACAGAAGCCATAGAGGAAGTCAGGAAGCTGATAAGGACCAGCGATATACCGATGTTCGGCATATGCATGGGACATCAGATACTGGCCATCGCATTCGGAGGCAGGACATACAAGCTCAAATACGGACACAGAGGAGGCAATCACGGCGTCTTTGACAAAGAAACGAAACGCTCGTACATCACTTCTCAGAATCATGGATATGCGGTACAGCACGAAAGCATCATACTCAAAGGTCTTGAAGTGACACACCTGAACCTCAACGACGGTACAGTGGAGGGCATGGAGCACAGAGACCTGCCGGTCTTTTCAGTGCAGTTCCATCCGGAATCATCGCCGGGACCTAATGATAACGCATATCTGTTCGATAAATTCGTGAATCTGATGAAGGAGAAAAAGGAAAATGCCTAAGAAAACATCATTAAATAAATTACTCATAATCGGCTCAGGTCCTATAGTCATCGGTCAGGCAGCAGAATTTGACTATGCGGGCACACAGGCCTGCAAGGCGATCAAAGAAGAAGGGATAGAGACGATACTGGTCAACAGCAACCCTGCGACGATCATGACTGACAAAGGTATCGCAGACAAAGTATACATGGAGCCGCTCACAGAAGAAGCTCTTGAACAGATACTGGCAAAGGAGCGTCCTGACGGTATACTGGCAGGGTTTGGCGGACAGACAGGACTGAATCTTGCGATGGAGCTGGAAAGCAAAGGCATCCTTGCTAAATACGGCACAGAACTTCTGGGCGTCAACAGAGAAAGCATCGAGAAGGCAGAAGACAGAGAAGCTTTCAAGGAACTGATGCAGGAGATCGACGAGCCGATACCGAGCAGCGTCATAGCAACATCCATGCAGGAATGTTACGACTTCGTCGAAAAAGAAGGTTTCCCTGTTATCATCAGACCGGCGTATACTCTCGGCGGTACAGGCGGCGGTATAGCCGAAAACAAAGAAGAGCTTGAACAGCTCTGCTACAAAGGCATGGAAAACAGTGCCATAGGTCAGATACTTCTCGAAAAATCCGTAGCCGGATGGAAAGAAATAGAATACGAAGTCATCAGAGACAGCCGTGACAACTGCATCATCATCTGCAGTATGGAAAACCTCGACCCAGTAGGCGTGCATACAGGAGACAGTATCGTAGTAGCACCTACGCAGACATTGAGAGATGAAGAATATCAGATGCTCAGAGACGCATCTGTCAAGATAATAAGGAGCCTGGAGATAGAAGGCGGATGCAATGTACAGTTCGCACTGGATCCGGATACAGGCAAATATATCGTAATCGAAGTGAATCCGAGGGTGAGCCGTTCGTCTGCACTGGCTTCAAAGGCAGCAGGATACCCGATCGCAAAGATAGCAGCAAAGATAGCGCTGGGATACAATCTTGATGAGCTTTCCAACTACGTTACACAGACCACAAGTGCATGTTTCGAGCCTGTCCTTGACTATGTTGTAGTGAAATTCCCTAAATGGCCTTTCGACAAGTTCAGGACAGCATCGAGAAAGCTGGGGACACAGATGAAAGCCACCGGTGAAGTCATGTCCATCTGCAGGACTTTCGAGAGCGCACTGCTGAAAGCGCTTACATCCATAGAGATAAAATGCGACGGTCTTCACATACCATTCGTAACAGGTCTTGACGATGAGGCTCTGATAAAGAAACTCAAAGCCTGCGACGACGAGAGGATATTCTGTATCGCAGAAGTCATGAGAAGAGATCTGATGGATGTGGAGCAGCTTTACAGCCTGCTGAAGATAGACAGATGGTTCCTCAACAAGATAAAAGGCATCATCGACCTGGAAAGGGAGCTCCAGAAGGGACCTCTTACCAAGGAGCTGGTATACGAAGCCGAATCCAGAGGTTTCACAGACAATGATATAATCGCACTGTCCGGAGTTTCCAGAGACGTGCTCCAGGATATACGTGTATACAACGACATATATCCCGTATACAAGATGGTTGATACCTGCGGCGGAGAGTTCGACGCTGTGACGCCGTACTATTACTCATGCTATGACGAAGAAGACGAAAGCGTCAGGAGCAAGGAGGATAAGATCCTTGTTATCGGTTCAGGTCCTATCAGGATCGGACAGGGTATCGAGTTCGACTACTGCTGCGTACAGGGCGTCTGGGCTATAAAGGATCTGGGCTACGAAGCTATAATCATGAACAACAACCCGGAGACGGTAAGTACGGACTTCGATACATCAGATAAGCTCTACTTCGAGTCGCTGCATGTGGACAATGTCATGAACGTCATCAAGAGGGAAAGACCTTACGGCGTGATACTCCAGTTCGGCGGACAGACATCCCTGAACCTTGCAGAAAAGCTCAACAGCAGGAGCATCAATATCCTGGGAACATCATACGAGAATATAGACCTTGCAGAAGACAGAGAAAAGTTCTGCGAGCTTCTTGATGAACTTGGCATAGCAGTACCTTCAGGCGTGGCAGTCACTACTGAGAAAGACGCTTTCGAAGCTGTGGAAAAGCTGGGTTATCCGCTTGTTGTAAGGCCGTCATATGTCATCGGCGGACGTGCTATGCAGGTGGTATACAGCGACACAGAACTCAGGAGGTATCTCAAGGAGGCGGTATCGCTTTCGACAGAGCATCCTGTACTCATCGACCAGTATATACAGGGCAAGGAGATAGAGGTAGACGCTATAGCAGACGGAGAAGATATCCTGATACCTGGTATCATGGAGCATATCGAAAGGGCTGGAGTACATTCAGGAGACAGTATATCGGTATATCCTGACTTCTCTCTTTCGAAGGAAGTAGAAGATACACTGCTGGATTACACAAGACGTATCGCAAAGGCACTGAATGTCGTTGGTCTTGTGAACATACAGTATGCATATGACGGTAAAAAGATATACGTCATCGAAGTGAATCCGAGAGCTTCACGTACAGTGCCTATCCTGAGCAAGGTGACAGGCGTGCCTATGGTGAAACTGGCAGTATCGGCAATGCTGGGCAACAGACTCAGAGACAGCGAGTACGGCACAGGTCTCTACAGGAGAAGCCAGAAATACGCAGTCAAGGTGCCGGTGTTCTCCAGCGCCAAGCTGACAGACATGGATATCGCACTGGGACCTGAAATGAAGTCAACGGGCGAAGTACTGGGTATAGATGAGAATCTGGACAAAGCACTTTACAAGGGATTCCTTGGAGCCGGTATGAACATACCTTCAGGCGGCAATATCTTTGTAGCTCTGAGAGAATCCGAGCAGAACGATTTTACTGCAAAAGTCCTGAAAGAATACAGCGAAGCAGGATTCGATCTGTACGCTACAGCTGAGACGATAGATTTCATCAGAAACAGCGGTATCGACGTGAACGCTATAGATTACGAGACAGCACAGGAATGGATAACCAGTCACGATGCAGAAAGCGACAGGAAGATATCTCTTGTTATCAACGTGCCGACTGTTGCCAACAGGAAAGAGATAGACAGCTTCCCTGTAAGAAGAAAAGCTATCGAAAGAGGTATATCCGTAATTACCTGCATGGATACTGCATGGGCTATGCTCAAGGCAGTGAAACTCAAGCAGGCAGGGACACAGCTGGAGTACGAACTGCTCGACTAGTGCAGCAGCCTTTCGCAGCAGCATGCAGCTGATCAGTATATTACAGAAAACCCCGCATCATGGACACATTGCATATGTGTATTGTTTTGGCAGGAGCCTGAACCCATGACAAGCCGGATATGATCAAAAACAGAACGAGACGGTCAGGAACTGTGACCGCCTCGTTTTTTGCATAAGAAAAACCCGCATCAAAGGATACGGGCACGATGTCGATCTGATATTTCAGGCTGCTATAGTCTTTATCATTGTTATGATGAATATGACCAGATAAGCAATGGATTCGACAATAAGAAGCAGTTTGAGTATCTGTGTTATCTTGTTTGCAGGTGTGCCTGTTCTGGAAGCTCCGGCTGCACAGCTTATGAAACTTCTGAGTGTCAGCAGCAGGACAGCTGCTCCGAATACAAGTGCGATTATAAGTATTATCATTCTATGGTCCAACCTTTCAAATCGATTATGTTATCAAACTCTGTATGATATGATAACATCCAAAAGTGACAGTTTATTGTTGTTTCAAAAAAATATATCCAGCGTCAGAATCTGTCGCAGTAGTTGAGCAGATTGCGGAGATATCCGGAACTGTTCTTTTTAATGCTGCGTGATGTCCCCATCACAGTGTCGTAGTATACTATGGATGCCTCGATGCCGTCTTCCGATGTCCTGACTATGGCATAGGAGCCGCCGCTGCCGTCTCTGGGCTGTGTGAGGCTGCCGGGATTCACGAAGCGTATGCCTCCGGATTCATTCACCATGCATCTGTGGGTATGACCGAAAAATACAGCTTTGCAGTTTTCCTCCATTGCTTTGTACATCAGATTTGTAAGGTCATATCCGACATTGTAGGCGTGACCGTGAGTCATGAATATTTTACCGGCTTCAGTCTCTATTATCTCAAAATCATCCTTGCTCCGGCTGCCGTCGCAGTTGCCTTTGACAGCGACCACCGGCACATTGAAGTCACGTCCCAGCTGCATGCCGTCTTCATAGTGGTCGCCGGTGTGAGCTATGAGATCGATATCACGGAGTTTGCCGTAGATATCACGTACTCTGTCAAGTTTTCCATGGGTGTCCCCGATAAGTAATATTTTCATGAGTCAAGTTTACCACAAAATACAGCGATATGAAAGTGCAAAACCGTCAGATTTGCATAATGAACTTGATTAGAACCTCTTTTTACAGTAAAATAGTAATAAATATTATTTAGAAAGAGCTGGTAAAGATATGGAAAATAATAAAAAAACGATCGTTACAGACGGACAGGATCTTGCTGAAAAAGCAGAAAAACTGAAAAAAGACGGCGTGACAGATGTCACTATCGTTGTTAATACATTCAATTTCACACGTTACAAAGCGTCCAACGACGGCAAGGAGCTGCAGCCTGTCATCGATGGCATCAATAAAGCAGTAGGGCAGCAGCTCAACATAAGGCTGAATGTCGGCCTTAAAGAGGGTTTCAATGATGACGAGATACTGGATTTCCTGCAGCTGACGTTCCAGCACAAGTATGACATCGTATTCCTGCCGACTATGAGCTACGATGTGATAAAGAGCAAGATGCCGGCACTGCAGCAGATGCAGGGCGACTATGGCGAAGTGGATATGTACAAGTATCCCGGAGCTGTAGGCAGGATAGGGTTCCTGAAGAATTAGGAGTAAGTGTATGCATGAGAAACTTTACAGTATGAGGAAAGAGCTGGCAGCTATCCTCCACGGCAACAGGCTTCTCAAGTCAGCAGTCAGCGAAGTGAACAAGATAGACATGATAAAGGCTCCGCTCATCATAAGGAGTGCGAATCATGAACGCATAGCAGTAGACAGGATACTGGAAGGTGAACTCCAGAAGGAGGTGCCTGTCAAGGATTATGTGTTCATCGAGAACATGGGAGATCTGGTCAGAGTGGCACAGAACTGTCTCGAAATGGATACATATATAGACAGACATTTTCTGCTGAGCGCATACAGGATACTGTCAGAAGATCAGAACGGCTATTTCCGTAAAGCCAATCCGGTGATCTACGCATTCAATCATGTACCTGTTCACAGTCTTGATATAGAGGACAAGCTCAATGACGCTGTACGCAGACTTTACAGCAGGGAGACCGGAAACAATGTCATCCTCAAAGCTATGTATATACACAACAAGATAATCGATATATATCCTTTCGACCGCTTCAGTGCGGAGATAGCAGTGTTCGCACTGAACTATTATCTCATGGAAAATGGATTCACGCCGATAAGCATGCCTATGAAGAGAGATGAATACTTCGAGATAGTAGGGCAGTGTCTCAAGGGGCAGCGTCAGGAGGAGTTCTACAACTTCCTGACAAAGGCCGTCTTCGAAAAGATGGAAGGCACGCTGGACGCCTGCAGGGAGTATATCAAGGCATAGTATATACAGTCCAGACCACATGAAGTTTTCATTTTTATAAAAGCATATGACCCGGAAGAATGTACTTGTACGTTCTCCGGGTCATATGCTTTTTTGAGCTGTGATAAATAAAATCTGCAAAGTATATTCAGTAAAGCTGTTTTATCAGCCTTCTGTCAGTTTAAGATCCTTCAGGGAAAGGTCCAGGATCGGTGCTGAGTGTGTCAGAGCACCGCTTGAGATGTAATCCACGCCGATATCTGTGAGACGTCTGATATTTTCTATTGTGACATTCCCTGAACATTCTGTTTCGGCTCTGCCTTTCACCATGTCGACTGCACGACGCATATCATCGTCGGACATATTGTCCAGCATTATTATATCTGCCCCTGCATCCAGAGCTTCCTGGAGCATATCCAGGTTTTCGACTTCTACTTCTATCTTTCTGACGAAAGGTGCATATTCCTTTGCCATGGCGACAGCCTGCTTCACGCCGCCTGCGGCGTTGATGTGATTGTCTTTGAGCATCACGCCGTCTGACAGATTGTATCTGTGGTTGAAGCCGCCACCGACTCTGACAGCATATTTTTCGAATATACGCATATTAGGAGTAGTCTTTCTTGTATCCAGCAGTTTTGTGGCTGTGCCTTCCAGGACCTTTGCCATGGAGTGTGTATAGGTTGCTATGCCGCTCATCCTCTGCAGGAAATTCAGTGCTGTGCGTTCGCCGGAAAGTATTGCTCTGACATCTCCCTTTACGACAGCTATGAGCTGGCCTTTTTTCACTTCATCACCATCGGACACATATCTTTCAACGGAGCTTGTATCGTCAAGCAGACTGAACACACGGCAGAAGACATCCAGACCTGCAATGATGCCGTCCTCCTTGCAGAGAAGCTGTGCTGTTCCAGGTGGGGTTTCTTTTACAACTGAATTCGTTGAAACATCTTCTGATGAGATGTCTTCTTTAAGTGCCATTAGTATCAGCGGATCGATGTTGTTTTTCATAGTTATTTCGTTTATCATGCTGTTTCTTTTCCGTCCTTTCTGATGGCGTCAAGGATATGCTGCTTGTTGTCCTCTGTGTATTTTTCTGTATCGCTGTATTCATCAAGATCGAGGCTGTAGATGTCCGCTATGGCCTCCAGTGGAAGCTGTGTGTATTTTTCGCAGCGTGATGGCAAGCCCTGGGTTTTGCTGCAGTTTGAGATCATGTGTTTTGCGGCGCTTCTGGCGAATACGAGGCTTTCCAGCAGGGAGTTGCTGGCCAGCCTGTTGGCTCCATGGACTCCATTGCAGCATGTCTCTCCTGATGCATAAAGGTGATCCATCGAGGTATGGCTGTTCAGGTCTACTTCAACGCCTCCCATGAAATAATGTTGAGCAGGCACTACAGGGATCCATTCCTTCGTGATATCGTAGCCTTCTTCGAGGCATTTTTCGTATATATTAGGGAAACGCTCCCTGACGTCCAGGCCCTTTATAGTGAGGAAAGAAAGCCATACGTGCTCGGTGCCGTCTTTTTCCATCTGTTTGAATATGGCGTTTGAAACGACGTCTCTCGGCAGCAGCTCGTCGACGAATCTTTCTCCGTTTTTGTCGTACAGATGTGCACCTTCACCTCTAACCGATTCGGATATCAGGAAACGGCGCTCTTTTTTTCTGGAAAACAGCGTGGTAGGGTGTATCTGTATGTAGCTGATGTTCTTGAGCCTGATACCGTGCTTCAGGGACAGTGCCAGTGCATCGCCTGTCAGATGCGGGAAGTTGGTGGAACTGCTGTATATACCGCCGATACCTCCGCAGGCCCACATCACATCGTTTGCGAATACTGCACTGAGGATGCCGTCAGGTCCGGAAACAAGTATCCCGTCGCATGAGCCGTCTTTGCACAGGATATCCACCATAGTGGTGGAAGTCATTAGTGTGATGTTTTTTCTCGACTGGACCTGGAGCAGCAGCTTCGAGGTTATCTCCTGTCCTGTGATATCATCGTGGTAAAGGATCCTGTTGGTGGAATGGGCACCTTCACGGGTGAATGAAAGGCCGTGGTCGTCATGTTCGAATTCGACGCCGTATCCGATGAGTTCCTTTATGACGCTGCGGGAATTCCTTATCATGAGATCCACGGAGCCGGGACTGTTCTCGTAGTGTCCTGCACGCATGGTGTCTTCGTAAAAACTTTCGTAGTCCGCATCGTTTTTCTGGACGCATATGCCGCCCTGCGCCAGGAACGAATCGCTTTCTTCAAGATCGCCTTTGGTTATCATAAGTATATCAGTATCTTCAGGCAGGTGCAGTGCTGTAAAACAGCCTGCAACGCCGGTACCTACTATTATCACATCATATTGTTTTTTCATGGTAAACATGCCTTCTTTCAGGGTCATTCAGACAGCTCGAGCATCCTTTTCATCGGTGCATGGGCATCTTTTACAAGAGTTTCATCCATTATCACCTCGGTCACTTCGTCTTCAAGAGCGGTAAGGACCTTGTCTATGGATATCTTTTTCATGTTGGGGCATATCTGCATATTGCCTGCAGTATAGAATTTCTTGTCGGGATTTTTCTTTTTCAGCTGATAGAAAACGCCCATCTCGGTGGATATTATGAATTCACGGGCGTCGCTGGCTGTAGCGTAGTTGATGATGCCTGATGTGCTGCCTACATAATCAGCAAGAGCAGTTACTTCCGGACGACATTCAGGGTGAACCAGGACGAGAGCGTCAGGTCTTGCTTCTTTTGCTTCAAGGAGCTGCTCCTTCAGAACGTTGTGATGTACATGGCAGTAACCGTCGTTGAAAATGAAGTTTTTCTCAGGAAGCTGGTCTGCAATGAAATGAGCCAGGTTCTGGTCCGGTATGAAATATATATTCTTTTCATGCAGCGAGCTTACTATTTTGAGTGCATTGGATGATGTCACGCATACATCGCTGGCTGCCTTGAGCTCTGCTGTGGAATTGACATAGCAGACAACTGCTACATCGTCGTACTGCTGGCGTATCTCGTCGATGCGTTCGATATCTGCCATATGAGCCATCGGGCAGTCTGCATCTGCAGCTGGCATCAGGACTTTCTTGCCTGTATTAAGTATCTTGGCACTTTCTCCCATGAAAGATACGCCGCACAGGACGATGATATCGGCGTCGACTTTTGTAGCCATATCGCTGAGATAGTATGAATCACCGATGTAGTCGGCTATATCCTGCACTTCATCTGGAACGTAGTAATGTGCCATTATCACTGCGTTTTTTTCTTTTTTCAAATCCTGTATCTTCCGGATCTTATCGTTCATAACTTTAATACTCCTTCGTTATCTATATATTTCTGTCACTTACAGCCGACGAAGCATGAGCTTTATGTCAGACTGATTCCAGTATATCATGTATTCGGATAGATGACAATATTAGTGTATATAAAGGTGTCAAGACAGCGAGAAAATCCGGGGAAATGCAAAGACAGGTCTCTTAGGCAGAATATTATGTCTGCCATGGACCTGTCTTCGTTATCATTTTATGTGAGGAATAATATTAAGTTTATTTTCTTTTAGCGGCTATGTCTTCAAGCTGTTTCTTTACGCTGGCTGTCGATGTGGAGCCTTCGGATCTCTTGGCTTCGATACAGCTGCGGACAGCTATCTTGTCATAGATATCGTCTTCGAATTTATCTGAGAATGACTTGAATTCGTCCATTGTCATCTCTTCTATGGCAATGCCTTTGTTGATACAGTGGAGCACTATCCTGCCGATTATCTCGTGGCAGTCTCTGAACGGTATGCCTTTGGACACAAGGTAGTCTGCCGCATCGGTGGCGTTCATGTATCCGTATTTTGCAGCCTGTTCCATCTTTTCTTCTTTCACTTTCATGGTGAGGATCATTTCAGTGAAGATGTTCACCGATGCTTTCAGTGTATCGGCTGCATCGAATACAGGGATCTTGTCTTCCTGAAGGTCTTTGTTGTAAGCCAGCGGCAGACCTTTGCAGATAGTCAGAAGGCTCATCAGGTCACCGTAGACTCTGCCGGTCTTGCCACGGATAAGCTCTGCCATGTCAGGATTTTTTTTCTGAGGCATGATGCTGCTTCCGGTGGAGAAGGAATCATCTATCTCTACGAAACTGAATTCCACGGAGCTCCACAGTATCAGCTCTTCGCATATCCTCGAAAGGTGCATCATCACAACTGCACAGCAGTTGATGAACTCGATGGCGAAATCCCTGTCAGCCACTGCATCCATACCGTTAGGCAGGACGCTGGCAAAACCCAGTTCTTCTGCAAGGAACTGTCTGTCTGTGTCGTATGTCGTACCAGCCAGCGCCCCGCTGCCAAGAGGCAGTCTGTCTATCCTTTTGAGACAGTCGGCAAATCTTTCCCTGTCTCTTGAGAACATCTGATAATATGCCAGCAGGTGATAAGCAAGGGTCACAGGCTGAGCTCTCTGGAGATGAGTGTAGCCCGGCATCACTGTATCGGTGTGCTCCTTCGCCAGTTTTTCCAGTGCGTCCAGAAGCTGTGACAGGCAGCTGTCTATGGCAGCAGTCTCTTTTTTCAGGTAAAGTCTGATGTCCACTGCGATCTGGTCGTTACGGCTGCGGGCCGTATGGAGTTTCTTGCCTGTCTGTCCGATACGTTCAGTGAGGAGTGTTTCGATATTCATATGGATATCTTCGGACTCGATGGTGAACTCCACCTTGCCTGCTTCTATGTCTGCAAGTATTTCTTTTAATGTCTTTATGATCAGTTCCGATTCTTCGGCGCTGATTATACCCTGCTTTGCCAGCATTTTCGCATGTGCGATGCTGCCTGTTATATCTTCTTCGTAAAGCCTTTGGTCGAATCCGATGGATGCATTGAATTCGTCAGCAGAGGTCGTCGATGATTTTGAGAATCTTCCTTTCCAGAGTTTCATATCCTGTGGGTCCTTCCTGTACTATTCTATGAAGTCGCTGCCTTTGAGGACTTTTCTTTCCAGAGATGCGTGTTCCTTCGCTCCGCCTTCGACTGTCTGCTTCTGGATAGCACGGATCTTAAGCGGCAGTGAGAAGAGGTTGATGAATCCTTCTGCATCGCTCTGGTTGTATACTTCATCTTTACTGAATGTAGCGAACTCTTCGTTGTAAAGTGAGTAAGGCGACTTCTTGGCTGCTACGATAGCACTGCCTTTGTAAAGCTTCATCTTTACGGTGCCTGTAACTTCTTTCTGAGTAACATCTACGAAAGCGCTGATGGCTTCACGCAGCGGTGTGTACCAGAGACCGTCATATACCAGCTGTGCGAATTTCTGTGCAACGATGTTCTTGTACTGTGTAGTGTCTCTGTCGAGGATCAGCTGCTCCAGACCGCTGTGAGCTGCAAAGAGGATAGTGCCTCCCGGCGTCTCGTAAACGCCTCTTGACTTCATTCCAACCAGACGGTTCTCGATGATGTCGATGGTGCCGACGCCGTTCTTGCTGCCCAGCTCGTTGAGCTTTGTAAGGAGAGCTACAGGATCCATCTTTTCACCGTCGATAGCTACAGGTACTCCTTTTTCGAAATCTATGTCGACATAAGTCGGTTCGTCCGGTGCATCTTCAGGAGCTACGCTGAGTACGTGTATAGTCTTGAGATGTTCGTTCCATGGATTTTCCAGCTCGCCGCCTTCATGGCTGATGTGCCAGATGTTCTCGTCACGGCTGTAGATCTTCTTTGTAGTCTGGCTGATAGGAATGTTGTGAGCCTTAGCATATTCGATGAGATCTTCACGTGAGTGGAAATCCCAGAATCTCCATGGTGCGATGATCTTGATAGCAGGGTTCAGAGCCTTGATAGTAGTCTCGAAACGTACCTGGTCGTTTCCTTTTCCTGTGCATCCGTGAGCTACGTAGAAAGCTTCTTCTTTCTCTGCGATCTCAACAAGCTTCTTTGCCATGAGAGGTCTTGCCATGGATGTTCCCAGCATGTACTGATTCTCGTATATAGCACCGGCTTTCAGTGTAGGCCAGATATAGTCTGTGATGAATTCTTCTCTCAGGTCCACTGTATAAGCTTTTACAGCACCTGTTGCGAGAGCTTTTTTCTCGATGGCGTCAAAGTCTTCTTTCTGTCCTGCGTTGCAGCACACTGCAATAACGTCGTAGTTGTAGTTCTCCTTGAGCCATGTCATGATAACTGATGTGTCGAGTCCGCCTGAATAGGCTAATACTACTTTTTCCTTTGCCATTTTATGTTCCTCCTGAAAATGATATTTATGTTTGTTTATGCATTTGAGTGCATAAAAATTAATTCGTTGGCATTATTATACATCAACTGTGAATAAATTCAACCCCCGATTTATAAAAAAACAAAAAAACTGTGAAGTTGTTCTGAAAAATGGGAGAAACATTAAAATTTAAGAAGACTTTGCAGATAAAGTATTGTAAAATATATGTAGAGGTACGAACATGAAATTAAGTTTTGAAGAAAAACACATAAAGTGGGGACTGACTATATTCCTTGTAATAATATGCAGCATAGCTGTATTTTTTATAGTGTTCAGATTCAATGCACTGCAGAAGTTCGCAGGCACTGTTTCATCTATACTTACGCCGTTCATATACGGTCTTGTCATGGCATATCTGCTGTGTCCCGTATATAATTTCGTTGTGAAGCATATGAACGGTATGCTGGCACACAAAATGAGAAAAAACTCCAGGGCGCTGGCTGTTTCCAAGGCTCTGGGCACGGTGGTGGCGCTGCTTACGATGTTTGTCATCGTGGTAGGTATATTATGGATGATAATACCGGGACTCATAGACAGCGTGGTGAAGATAATAGATATACTGCCTTCCAGCATGGATGCCCTCAAGGAGTGGCTGGATGTGAAACTCCTGCACTTCCCGGATCTTAAAAGCACTCTTGACGGCTGGATAAACAACTTCACGAAAAATACAGTGAACCTTGTTATGGATAAGCTGCTTCCGGAGTACACTTCGATAGCGATAGGCGTTTCCGAAGGCGTGATCGGGATATTCAATGTGCTGAAGAACCTTCTCATCGGAGTCATCGTCTGTGCATATTTCCTCAACAGCAAGGACATATTCGCAGCCCAGAGCCGCAAGGTGATAATGGCTCTGTTCAGCAGGAAGACGGCAGATGAGATATTCAAAGGTGCATCCTTCACCAACAAGACTTTCGGAGGCTTCATCAACGGCAAGATAATAGATTCGCTGATAATAGGGCTGATATGCTTCATCGTGATGACTTTGTTCGGCTGGGAATATTCGCTGCTGATAAGCTGTATAATAGGAATAACCAATATACTGCCGTTTTTCGGGCCGTTCATCGGAGCGATACCGTCTGCGCTGCTGCTGCTAATGGTAGACCCGCATCAGTGTATATATTTCCTTATATTCGTATTCTGCCTCCAGCAGTTCGACGGGAACCTGCTGGGACCGAAGATACTGGGAGACAGCACAGGGCTTCCAAGCTTCTGGGTACTGTTTGCCATACTGGTAGGCGGAGGTCTTTTCGGATTTATCGGAATGGTCATAGGTATACCGGTATTTGCAGTGATATACACATATCTTTGCAGAGCAGTGAACAGCAGGCTCAGGAAAAAGGGATATTCGACGGATCTGTCACGATACAGCACGGACAGTTACGGAGGATCTGAGATCAAAACAAATACAGACAAGGACTTAAAAGGTGAAAAATGATAAAAGATATCAGAGAGAAACTTGAAAAGATAATAAAAGCTGAAGCAATAGAAGAAAACGCATCGATGGCGGAGCATACATCGTTCAAAGCAGGCGGATGCGCCGATCTGCTGGTGACTGCAGACGATACGGACAGCCTCAGAGCTGTGCTGCAGGTGCTCAGCAGCGAAGGATGCCCGCATATGGTGCTTGGCAACGGCTCCAACATACTTGTGCGTGACGGAGGTTACCGTGGCGTCATAGTCAGGATCGGCGACGGGTTCAGCGATATCAGGACAGATGGAAACAGACTCGTCTGCGGCGCAGCTGCCAGGATGTCGGCAGTCGCAAGAACTGCACAGTCAGAAGGTCTTGCAGGATTCGAGTTCGCTTCAGGCATACCGGGCAGCATCGGAGGAGCTGTATTCATGAATGCAGGCGCATACGGCGGAGAAATGGCAGATCTGCTGGAAACAGTGCATGCTGTATCTTCAGACGGCAGCAGAGAGTACGATATCGCTGTATCAGAGCTGGACATGGGATACAGGCATACAGCGCTCCATGAGACCGGCGATATCGTCACAGAAGCAGTGCTGAAACTTGAGCCGGGAGACAAAGAGGAGATCAGGAAAACTATCAGTGATCTCACATCGAGAAGGAATGCAAAGCAGCCGGTGAACTATCCAAGCGCAGGCAGCTTTTTCAAAAGACCGGAAGGTCACTTTGCAGGAGCACTGATACAGGATGCAGGTCTCAAAGGTCTGACGGTGGGAGGTGCGCAGGTATCTGAACTTCATGCAGGCTTCATAATAAACAGAGGCGGTGCTACAGCATCGGATATCCTGCAGCT
Organism: uncultured Clostridia bacterium; assembly: GCA_934277495.1. Taxonomy (GTDB): domain Bacteria; phylum Bacillota; class Clostridia; order Peptostreptococcales; family Anaerovoracaceae; genus Lentihominibacter. The sequence continues at coordinate 29,374 of CAKQUI010000012.1, forward strand.
TATGGAGATAGTACAGGCACGTGTCATGGATATGGCGGGAGTCAGGCTTGAGCCGGAGGTAAGGATAATTGGAGAAGAATTATAATGAAATAGCAGACAGATATGAACTTATATACGATCTGCATACTCATACAACATATTCCCACGGCAAGGGGTCCGTGGAAGACAATGTCAGACAGGCGTTCGACAATGGGCTGGAATACATAGCCATATCAGACCACGGACCGGGACATCTGTTTTACGGCGTCAACAGGAACGAATTCGTTAACATGAGAAACGACATAGAGCGGATGAATGTGAAATATCCCAAGCTCCATGTCAAGATGAGCGTCGAAGCCAACATCATAAAAGGAGGTAATGGACTTGATATCAGGCCGGAGGAGTTCGAAGAATTCGATTTTATCATAGCAGGATATCACTACGGACTGTTCGGATGCGACTGCATGAAAAACTGGCTCTGGAGCAAGGGCTTTAAAGCAGGCGAGGAAAAGCTCCGAAAGACGAACACAGATATGGTGATAAGAGCTTTGAGGCAGAACGATATTTCGATACTGACTCATCCGGGGGACAAGGGCCCCTTTGATATAAAGGCTATAGCTGAGGTCTGTGCCGAGACAGATACACTTATGGAAATAAATACATGGCACGGACATATGACAGTGGAAGAGATAAAAATCGCAGCACAGGTCGAAGGTGTGAACTTCATCATAAGCAGCGATGCGCATACCCCCGATCGTGTGGGAGATTTCAGAAACGGCGTGATCAGAGCTGCCGAGGCAGGGCTGGATCTGGACCGTATCGTGAACATAAGGGAGAAGGAATGAAAGCGATAATAATAACAGGACTTTCGGGAGCCGGCAAGACGCAGGCTATCGACTGTCTTGAGGATATGGGATACTACTGTATAGACAATATGCCGCCGGCTCTGATAAAGAGTTTCATAGATCTTACAGCCAGCGGCAAGGGCATAGACAAGGCAGCTTTCGTCATAGACGTCAGGGGAGGCAGATTTTTCGATGATCTTAAGGCGTCGCTGGACGAAGTCCGCAGAGAAGGTATAGACTACAAGATCCTTTACCTTGAAGCCTCAGACAGAGTGCTGCTCAGAAGATACAATGAGAGCAGGAGGGTGCATCCTCTTTCAGAAGGCGGGACAGTCGAAGCCGGTCTGAAAAAAGAACGTGAGATGCTGGAGATCCTCAGGAAAAATGCGGACTATATCATAGACACTTCGAACATGAAGACTGCACAGCTGTGGTCAGAGATAAAGCATCTGCTAAACGCCGGAGAAAGCCGCAAGAGCTTCACGCTGAACATAATGTCTTTCGGCTACAAGCGAGGCACGCCGCTGGCAGGGGATCTGGTGTTCGATATGAGATTCATACCGAACCCATACTATGTCAAGTCACTGAGACCACTCACCGGCAACAACGCCAAGGTCAGCCACTATGTGCTGAAACAGCAGGTGACACAGGATTTCATCGAAAAAGCCATCGACATGATAGACATGCTGATACCTTTCTATATCAAAGAAGGCAAATACAGCCTGACAGTATGTATAGGATGTACCGGAGGTCATCATCGCTCAGTGGCAGTTGCAAACGAGCTGGAACGCAGATTCAAGGAGCAGGGAAGACGCACGACGCTGGAACACAGGGATCTGTGATCGATGGCGTCAGACAGTGAAACATGCGGACATGCTCTTAACAGACAGCAGCCTCTCTTGCGGGAGGCTTGTTTTTTTGCGGGACAGATATTCGAAAGGGAGGAGACTTTTATGTCTTTTGCATCAGAAACGAAAAATGAACTGGCAAGGATAATGCCTGAGAAAAAATGCTGCATGCTGGCAGAGATAGCCGGTTTCATGCGTCTTGCAGGCAGTATAAGACTGGCAGGCGGCGGCAGGTTCGAGATAGTGATGACAACACAGAATGCAGCGGTGGCCAGACACTACAAGACACTGATCAAAAACTATTTTTCCATAGATACATCGGTAGGCGTAGGACAGGGCACAGCCCTGGGGAAAGGCAATTCCTACGTGCTTTCCATAGGACCTGAGAACCTCAGTGAACAGATACTGCGTGAAACAGGCATACTCATGGTAAAAGAAGGCATGAATATGATAAGCGACGGTATATACGACGGGCTGATAAAGTCGAAATGCTGCAGGAGAGCATATCTGAGAGGCGCGTTCCTTGCTGCCGGCACCATAAACAATCCGGAGAAAGAATACCATTTCGAGATAACTCTCGGTACGGAAAAACTGGCTAAGGAAATGCGAAGAGTGCTGAACAGTTTTGCAGATATCAGTGCAAAGATCGTAGC
>CAKQUI010000013.1 GCA_934277495.1 uncultured Clostridia bacterium
GGACATGGATTTGGAGGACTGACCATGGAAGACAAGAAATTAACATACAGAGACGCCGGCGTCGATACTAAAGAAGGCGAAAGAGCTGTCTCACTGATGAAGGAGCATGTCAAAGGCACTTTCAATGAAAACGTGCTGACAGGACTGGGCAGCTTCGGCAGTCTTTTCGCACTGGACGTGAAGGACATGGAGGAGCCGGTGCTGGTATCAGGTACAGACGGCGTAGGCACGAAGCTGAAGCTGGCGTTCATGATGGACAAGCATGACACTGTAGGTATCGACTGCGTGGCGATGTGCGTCAACGATGTGCTCTGCCAGGGTGCAAAGCCGCTGTTTTTCCTGGACTACATAGCAACAGGCAAAGTCAGGGCTGAGAAGATCGCCGACATCGTCAAGGGTATCGCAGAAGGCTGCAAACAGAGCGGCAGCGCTCTCGTAGGCGGCGAAACAGCTGAGATGCCGGATTTCTACAGCGAGGGCGAATACGATATGGCTGGATTTTCCGTGGGTATCGTGGACAAGAAAAAAATCATAACAGGTGCGAAGATAAAGACCGGCAACAAGATCGTCGGCATCGCATCATCAGGAATACACAGCAACGGATATTCGCTGGTGCGCAGGATCTTCTTCGACAAGCTGGACATGAAGCTCAATGACATCGTGGACGAGCTGGACGAGGAACTGGGCGAAGCTCTCCTGAGACCGACGAAGATCTACGCCAATGCATGCGAAGCCGTACTGCCGAAGTTCGACGTCAACGGTATCGTGCATATCACAGGCGGCGGTTTCTACGAGAACATTCCGAGGATACTGCCTGAGGGTACAGCAGCCGATATCGAGATCGGCTCATGGAAGATCCCTGAGATTTTCCTTTACATGAAGGAGCACGGTAACGTATCAGAAAAAGAAATGTTCTCTACATTCAACATGGGCGTAGGCATGATGATGGTAGTGGACGAGGCTGATGCGGAAGGCGTAGTTGAGGCTCTGAGAGCTGCAGGAGAGACTGCTGACATCATCGGTACGATAGTCGAGAGCAAAGGCGACAGCAGAGAAGAGAGAGTCCTGCTGGACTGCGAAGAATAGACAAAGAATGAGGATATCTTTGGGAGCTTATGCTCCCGGAGTCTGCAGGAAAACACCGGGAAGACGGGCTGACGGCATGTCCGGCAGCAGGGACCGGGAATTTGCAGACAGAAGCGAAAATATAAAACAGGCTGTCATAACGGCGGCAGAAGGAAACAGATATGAGTGACAACAAGAAAGTTGCCGTGCTGGTTTCAGGCGGCGGCACCAATCTGCAGGCGCTGATCGACAAGGAAAAGGCAGGGCAGCTGCCGGGCATTGAGATCGTGAAAGTCATAGCCAGCAGAGCGGACGCCTTTGCACTGGAACGTGCGGCGAAGGCAGGCATCGCCACAGCAGTGGCTCCGGAGCAGGAGCAGGTCCTTGAGGAGCTGCAGGCATCGGAAGCAGACCTGGTGGTGCTGGCAGGCTACATGAGAGTCCTTTCCCCGGATATAATCCAGGAGTACAGGAACAGGATAATCAACATACATCCTTCGCTGATACCTAAGTACTGCGGCAAGGGATTCTACGGAAAGAGAGTCCACAAGGCAGTGATCGAAGGCGGCGAGAAGGAAAGCGGCGCTACGGTGCACTACGTAGACGAAGGCGTGGATACAGGAGAGATAATACTGCAGAGAAAAGTTCCGGTGATGCCGGATGACACGCCGGACACGCTGGCAGCCAGAGTGCTGGAAACAGAACATGAGATACTGGCAGAAGGCCTTATAAAGGCAGCGGCAAAGATCAGCTGATCGCGGGACTGCAGTTTGGCCGTCGGCGGAGCCGGAGACCTGCGTATGGGGCTGGTCCGGGAATCAGTGCGAGACGGCAGCTGCCGACTTTACAGCAGACAAGAGCATTTGCAGCATCAGGACACTGAGAAAGATTATTATCCGGGAGACCGGGACACAGATAAAAAGGAGGGACTCCAATGGGCGGAGTGATCGGATTCACATCTAAACAGGACTGCGTGATGGATCTGTTTTTCGGAACAGACTACCATTCCCACCTCGGTACAAAGCGAGGCGGCATGTGCGTCCTTCAGGAGAACGGATTCAACAGAAGCATACACAACATAGAAAATTCACCTTTCAGGAGCAAGTTCGAGAGCGATATCGAGACCATGTCAGGCAACATGGGCATCGGAGCTATCAGCGACAGCGATCCGCAGCCGCTGACTGTATACAGCAGACACGGTGATTACGCCATAACGACAGTAGGCAGGATCAACAACAAGAAAGAGATCGTGAAAGAACTGCTGAAGGACAGACCGAGCCAGTTCATGTCCATGAGTGGCGGAGACATAAACAACACGGAGCTGGTGGCGGCTCTCGTATCCACAGGCAGAGATATAGTCGACGGTATCAGGAGGGCGCAGGCCAAGATCGAAGGATCGGTGACCATGCTGATACTCACTAAAGAAGGCCTTTACGCAGCCCGTGACAAGTACGGCAGGACACCGCTGATCATCGGCAGCAAGGAGGGTGCATTCTGTGCAGCCTCGGAGTCCTTTGCATTCATCAATGTAGGCTACAGGTACAAGAGAGAGCTGGGGCCTGCGGAGATTGCATTCCTGACGCCTGAAGGCGAGAAGACAGTGGGCGAACCTCAGGAGGGCATGCAGATATGCTCGTTCCTGTGGACATATTTCGGATATACCACGTCCATCTACGAAGGCAGGAACGTGGAACTGATGAGGAACCGCAATGGCGAGCTGCTGGCAGAGCGTGACGGGGATCTGGACGTGGACTACGTTGCAGGCGTGCCGGACAGCGGCGTGGCACATGCACTGGGATACGCCAACAAGTCCAGAGTGCCTTACGCCAGACCTCTTATAAAATACACGCCGACATGGCCGAGAAGCTTCATGCCGCAGAACCAGAAAGCGAGAAACCTCATCGCAAAGATGAAGCTTGTGCCAGTGTTCCAGATAATAAAGGACAAGAAGTTCGTACTGATAGACGACTCCATCGTCAGAGGCACACAGCTTTCCGAGACAGTTAGCTACCTCATCGAGAACGGAGCAAAGGAGATCCATGTCAGGTCGGCATGTCCTCCGATCATGTACGGATGCAAATTCCTGAACTTTTCACGTTCGGTAAGCGATCTGGAGCTGATAACAAGGCGTGTCATCAGAGACCTTGAAGGCATCGAAGCCGAAGACATCACCGATGAACTGCTTGCTGAATATGCAGACGGCAGCACAGCAAAGCATAAGTTGATGGTTGAAGAGATCAGGAAGAGACTGAGATTCGACAGCCTCAAGTTCCAGAACCTTGAGGATACAGTAAAAGCGATAGGTGTTGATAAGTGTCATCTCTGCACATACTGCTGGGATGGAAAGGAGTAATTTCATAATGAGAGCATTGATAAGCGTATCAGATAAAACAGGTGTCGTAGAATTTGCAAGAGAGCTGGAGCAGCTGGGAGTTCAGGTGATCTCCACAGGCGGCACACATAAGAAACTCGAAGAAGCAGGCATAGACGTGACAGGCATTTCAGATGTTACAGGATTCCCTGAATGTCTGGACGGCAGGGTAAAGACTTTGCACCCTGCAGTACACGGCGGCATACTGGCAAGAAGAGATGTGCCTGAGCACATGCAGCAGCTGAAGGACCTGAACATAGAGACTATAGATATCGTAGCTATAAATCTTTACCCGTTCAAGGAAACTATCATGAAACCGGACGTGACTCTTGAAGACGCCATCGAAAATATCGACATCGGCGGACCTACTATGCTTCGTTCAGCAGCAAAGAACCACAAGGACGTTGCAGTAGTCTGCGATCCTGCGGATTATGCCATCGTTGCAGAAGAACTCCGTGCAAACGGTGAGGTTTCATACAAGACAAAGTACAGGCTGGCGCTGAAAGTGTTCGAACACACAGCAGCCTACGATGCGATGATCTCACAGTATCTCAGAGAGCAGATCGACGCACCGCTGCCTGACAATGTGACGCTGACTTTCGAAAAGCTGCAGGATCTCAGATACGGCGAGAACCCTCACCAGAACGCTACATACTACAAGGAGATCAGACCGTTCAGAGGCTCGCTGGCAACGGCAAAGCAGCTCCACGGCAAAGAACTTTCCTTCAACAACATCAACGACGCCAACGGCGCACTGATGACACTGAAAGAATTCACAGAGCCGACAGTCGTAGCGTCAAAGCACGCCAATCCGTGCGGAGTAGGCTGCGGCGAGACTCTTCACGAAGCATATGTCAGAGCACATGACTGCGACCCGACATCCATCTTCGGCGGCATCGTGGCATGCAACCGTGAAGTGGACAAGGCTACAGCCGAAGAGATGAGCAAGATCTTCCTGGAGATCGTCCTGGCGCCGTCATTCTCAGAGGAAGCTCTGGAGATTCTGACACAGAAGAAGAACATCCGTCTCATGACCATCGAAGGTATCGATGAACCGGTACCTGCAGGCCAGTACGACATGAAAAAGGAAAGCGGCGGACTGCTGATCCAGGAGATGGACCTTTCACTCTACGATGAGGATGCACTGAAGGTAGTGACAGAGAAAGCGCCTACAGATAAAGAAATGGCTGACATGAAAATGGCTATGAAAGTAGTAAAGCATATCAAGTCCAACGGTATCGTATACGTCAAGGACGGCGCTACAGTAGGCATCGGACCGGGACAGACCAACAGGATCTGGGCAGCACAGAACGCCATCAGACAGGCAGAGTCATCACTGGAAGGCGCTGTAATGGCATCAGATGCATTCTTCCCGTTCAGCGACTGCGTCGAAGCAGCTGCAGCGGCAGGCATCACAGCCATAATCCAGCCGGGCGGCTCCATCAGAGACCAGGAATCCATCGACAAAGCCAATGAACTGGGCATCGCCATGGTATTCTCAGGACAGAGACATTTCAAACACTAACAGAAACTTGTAAAGGGACGAAACAGCATCAGGACTGAGGGATTTCGTCCCTTTTTAGGATCAGACCGGACAGAGCCGGAGCGAACTGGCGACGATTCTGGCAGCGACGGAAGCCGGATTCGCCGATTCCTTGGTAGCGAGCGGAGCAAAAGGGACGAAAACAGGCATGACTCATGCAAAAACGACCCATTGGCGGATCGAGAGAGCTGAGAACCGCCGCACACCCGGCGGTGGCAGAAGCGAAAGGGACGAAAACGGGTATGATTCATGCAAAAACGACCCATTGGCGGATCGAGAGAGCTGAAAACCGCCGCACACCCGGCGGTGGCAGAAGCGAAAGGGACGAAAACAGGCATGGTTCATGCAAAAACGACCCATTGGCGGATCGAGAGAGCTGAAAACCGCCGCACACCCAGCGGTAGCAGGAGCGAAAGGGACGAAAACGGGCATGATTCATGCAAAAACGTCCCATTGGCGGATCAAGAGAGCTGAGAACCGTCGCACACCCAGCGGTAGCAGGAGCGAAAGGGACGAAAACGGGCATGATTCATGCAAAAACGTCCCATCCCGAAGCAGAGGGAGCTGGGCGCCCTGGAAACTGCCGCTTCCCCGGCAGCGAAAGGTCTGAGCATAGGAGAAAGGATATTTACATATGAAAGTACTCGTTGTGGGTGGCGGCGGCAGAGAGCATGCAATATGCTGGAAGCTGGCGCAGAGCCCGAAAATAGATGAATTATATTGCGCTCCCGGAAATGCAGGGATCGCAGATGTGGCAGTTTGCGTGAATATCGGAGCGGAAGATATCGAAGGGATCTGCGGATTCGCTTCGGCAGAGAAGATAGACCTGGCAGTGATAGGCCCGGAAGTGCCTCTGGCAATGGGCATCACCGACGAACTGCAGAAGCTGGGCGTGAAAGTCTTCGGACCGGACAGGAACTGTTCGCAGCTGGAAGCCAGCAAATCTTTTACGAAGAAATTCCTGGCTAAACACAACATACCGACAGCAGGATACAAGGAATTCACCGACAAGGACGAGCTGCTGAAAGCAGTGGGTATCTACGGATATCCGATGGTCCTGAAAGCCGACGGACTGGCTGCCGGCAAGGGCGTAGTGATCCCTGAGAACGAAGCTGATGCAGTTGCAGCAATAGAAGAGATGATGGGGCAGAAAGTCTTCGGCTCAGCGGCAGACAAAGTCGTAGTGGAAGAATTCCTCACAGGTGTGGAGGCATCGATGCTCTGCTTTGTGGACGAAAACACTATAATACCGATGGAATCGGCACAGGACTACAAGCGTGTATTCGACGGCGACAAAGGTCCGAACACAGGCGGTATGGGTACATACTCACCGAGCCTTGTATTCACACCGGAGCTGGAAACACAGATAAGAGAACAGATACTGGAACCGACGCTGAAAGGTTTCCAGGAAGACGGACTGAAGTTCAAAGGCGTGCTTTTCATCGGCCTGATGATCTCAGAAGACGGTCCGAAAGTCATCGAATTCAACAACAGATTCGGCGACCCTGAAACACAGTCGGTGCTGGCAAGACTGGACAGCGATCTGCTGGATATTTTCATGGCAGTGGCAGACAATAAACTGGCAGACGCCGAGATAAAGTGGTCGGGTAAAAAGGCTGTCTGCGTAGTAGCAGCTTCCGGTGGCTACCCGGGCAGCTACGAGAAAGGCAAGCTCATCAGCGGCCTTGATGACGTGGACGACGATATCATCGTGTTCCACGCCGGAACTAAATTCGCAGAGATGCCGGAAGGCAGCAAATGCGCAGGTTGTGCAGACGACTGCGATATGAAGAAAGCAGCCATACTGACGTCAGGCGGCAGAGTGCTGGGTGTGACAGCCCTTGGCGACACCCACGAAGAAGCACGTGCAAAAGCATACGACAACATTGCCCGCATCAGCTTCGACGGCATGCAGTACAGGAAAGATATCGGAACGATAAACAGAAGATAGACAGCCGGAAAAGCATACAAGCCGTAGCAGAGCAACAAGCTGCAGACATCTGAAACCGTGCAGGGCAGCTACCTGCCTCTACGCTCTGTCAGCCGTATATATCTGATCATTCTTGGCATATTGTATCTCTGTATAATAACGAACGGGACTTCCATAAGGCAGGCCAGCACTGATGTGATGATGAATACCGGGGCGGTGCCGTAGGGGATTATCAGCAGCAGCGGCAGGAAAGACAGTGGCATATTGATGATATGCCCTGTTTCTGCCTGGACCATGCTTCGAAGCATTTCCTCCGGTGTGCGTTCTTTTATGTCGAACTGCTCCGGCCGGGCTGTGATCAGCCGGTTTTTCCATGACTTGACGTTGAGTCTGCGGTAAAGTTTCTGTTCGATGTCTGATGTCCGTGTCATAAGACTGCCCTGACGGGGCGGTCTTTTTTTGTAGTAAAGGATCATCGCCTGGCCGACGGCAAGGCGCACTGTGAAGTGGTATGATATGGTGAGGAAAGTCACATATAAAGACAGGAGCCATCCTGCACCGGTCTGTCTGAATAAGACGAAGGAGACCAGTGCTGTAACGATGGCGATGATATCATATGCTATAAGTTTTACCAGAGTGCTGTGTCTTTTCATGTTATTTCGTTCTCTGCATATCTTTGAGCTTGAGACCTTCGTACATTTTTGCAGATACCGGAACAGATATGCCGAGTTTTTCTGCTTCATGGACTATGTAGCCGCTGAAAGTCTCAAGTTCTGATATCCTGCCGTGGCATATGTCACGCTGCAGTGAGCTTGTAGCGCCGTCCGCCCATGTGTTGCGGAACTTGTTTTTGATACTGTCGATGTGTTCCTGAGTTATGCCAACGCCTTTTGCACGAGCAACACTGGCAGCTTCGTCTATAAGCGTGTCGAATTCAGATGCCTTTGCGGGATCGTCCCGGAGCTGACCGATGGTATAATCGTAATATGAAGTGGCTACATTGTAGCCGCAGTTCAGCAGGTATTTGCGCCAGATCTCAAGGGTTATGTCCTCGGCTGCTGCGTGGTCGATGTTTGCAGCGGTCAGAAGAGCATCAGCAGCATCGACTGCCTGCTTTTCATTTTCATCAGCATCGTTGATGCCGAGTTTTATAGTTGCAAAATCTCCCTGCTGCGTCACGGAAAAGTCTTTGTTTGCAAAAGATATGATGTAGATCAGTGATTCTACCACTGTGCCTTTGCCGATCAGGCTGCGGACCCGCTGTCCCGGATCGACACCGTTCATCACCGGTATGATTATGGTATCGTCCCCGACATGGGGCGCCAGCTGGCGGCAGGTGTCCTCCAGGGAATAGTTTTTGACACATATGAAAATAAAGTCCTGCGGACCGATGTCGTCAAGTGTGACGGCCCGCTCCGGTCTGACAGTCATTTCCCCATTGTGGTCGCTGTGGAGGGTGAAGCCGTTGTTTTTTACATGTTCCAGCCTTTCACCCCTAAGCACCATGGTAACATGGTCGAAACTGTGTGCCATCATGCCTGCGATGTAGCCGCCTACACCGCCAGCGCCGATGACAGCTATCCTGCTGTTTTTGAGATCCTTTGTCTTCATTCTGATTTATCTCTCTTTCTGTTTGCTATGTAAATGTCGTCAGTTCAGATATCGCAGAGTCCGGATGTTCGTTTTTATGCCGGGGAGCCTGAGAACATCAGCCTCTGTTTTCGATATCTTGTGATGTCGTTGAAATATGACGATTTATGATCGTGATGCTTTGCAGCAGTGGACTGATGGTTAAATTATAATACCGGCGGGGGTCTTTTTCAATACCGGCAGGATAGTCACCGGGGCTGATTTGTGGTAAACTTCTGATAGATATTTTACAGGAGAATCTTACATTTTTTCAACAGCTCTAATGAAGCGCAGGACGTCCTCCGGCGCTTTTTTGCTGTATAGCAGCCCGTAGGGTATGCTGTATTCCCAGTTCACAGGTATGGAAACAAGGCCGGGGTGGACTTCCTGCCAGCATTCGATGGTGAGAAGTACGTTCCCGGTCTCGGCGCAGCGGTTGAATACAGACATGTCATAGAACTGCGGCGTGTCCTCTATATGTATCTCAGGGTGATTCATTTCGATATCGTTGCGGATGAAATCATTGGCGCCTGAATCGCCCTTCTTCACCATCATCAGTGTCTCGCCGTACAGGTCGCTTATCTCCAGTTGTTTCTTTGCAGCAAGAGGATGTTCTGCAGATACAGCCACCATTTTGCGGTAGCGGCCAAGGGGCAGGAACTGGCACAGGGAAAGCCAGGCGCGGGAATCGCACACTCCGATGAGGAAGTCGAATTTTTCGCTCAGTTTCTTTATCTCGGAAAGGATGCCTTCGTGGTTGTCCTCGAAAGGTACCAGATGCAGCTTATGGTCCGGGAATTCGCTGTTCACACGATACCAGAGGTCCATGAAAGGCTTGGCCGGATTGAGCAGCGACGTTCCGACACGGAAAGTATTGTCGTGCGTGTCCATGGCTGCCCGGGCGTCTGATACAGCTCTCTTTGCATATCCTATGATGAGCCGCGCATCACGGAAAATTATCTCGCCTGCCGGAGTCAGACTGACCCCGGCAGGTGTTCTGTCCACCAGTTTCAGATCGAGCCTGCGCTCCAGCGCATTTATCTGTTTCATCACCGCCGTTGACGAAATGTAAAGTCGCTGCGACGCTTTCGTAAAGCTGCCGCATTCCGCAACTGCTATGAACGTATCAAGTGCCGGGTCATACATATAAACACCTCCGTGAAAATGGTCTGAACTTTATATTATGATAGCTCCGCTCAAAGGCATAAACTTTTAGTTTACGCCATGATAACATATCGGAGATTCACGGTCAATGGTGCAGGTGCTATGATGTAAACAGAACGAACGGGAGGTATATGAAAGATGGCAAAGGAACTGATAGCTTTTTATTCAAGAGCTGATGAAAATTATGTCAACGGTCAGATAAAAACGCTGGAAACAGGCAACACAGAGATCGCAGCAGGGATGCTGGCAGAGATCACAGGAGCAGATCTTTTCAAGATAGAACAGAAAGAGCCTTATGCAAAGGATTACAATGAATGTATCGCACAGGCGCAGGAGGATCAGCGCAGCGACGCAAGACCGGAGCTTGTATCATATCCGGACAGTATCGATGAGTACGATGTGATCTATCTTGGTTATCCTAATTACTGGAGCACGATACCTATGGCAGTGTTCACATTCCTTGAACACTTTGATTTCAGTGGAAAAGTCATAAAGCCTTTCTGTACTCACGAAGGCAGCGGTATGGGACGCAGCATGGATGACATCAGAAAGCTCTGCCCTGATGCAGACGTAAGGGATGGACTGGCTATACACGGAGCCAGCGTCAGCAAGGCAAAGAAAAATATAGAAAATTGGTTATAGACGATGCCACATGAGCTGCAAGCCGGTGCATGCACCAAAGTACAGTTTCCCGGCATTTCATATACGGCGTATGTACGCCAGATAAAAATCCAGAGAGGTGATATCATGAAAACATCAGATAAAAAAGAATTCGAAAAAATCAATGTGTTCGGTACAGGTGCGGCAAACACAGGATTCGCACAGTATTTCAGCGGTGAGTCTTTCCTCAATCCGCTCACTGACCCTGAGAAATGTCCGCTTTTTCTGGCTAACGTGACTTTCGAGCCGGGATGCCGCAACAACTGGCATATCCACCATGCGACGGAGGGCGGCGGCCAGCTGCTGATATGCACCGCCGGGGAAGGCTGGTATCAGGAGGAAGGCGAAGCGGCAGTGAGCCTGACGCCGGGAACTGTGATAACCATACCTGCAGGCGTCAAGCACTGGCATGGTGCGAAAAAAGACAGCTGGTTCAGCCACATCGCTGCGGAGATACCGGGTAAAGACTGCAGCAACGAATGGTGCGAACCGGTCACAGACGAAGATTACGACAGATTATAATAACGGAGGTACGATGAAATGGCAGTAAAAGTAACAGCAGGAAGAGACGCACTTGGTGAATTTGCACCTAAATTCGCAGAACTCAACGACGATGTGCTTTTCGGTGAAGTATGGTCGAGGGAGGACAAACTTTCCGCCAGAGACAGGAGCATCGTCACAGTGGTAGCGCTGATGTCCGGCGGCATACTGGACAGCTCGCTGGAATTCCATCTGCAGAATGCAAAGAACCACGGAGTAACTAAAGAAGAGATCGCAGAGATAATAACACATGCGGCATTTTACGCAGGCTGGCCGAAGGCATGGGCAGCTTTCAACATGGCAAAGAAGATCTGGTGCGACTAAGAACCCTGTAATTGCAAAGATCTCGTGACCAGCAGCATATCTGTCGCCGGTCATGCGTCAGGCGTGATCAGGCATCGGTTATCATGATCATTGCTCAGTAGTTCGTGGTCAGTGATCCGCAGGAGACACTTTGCACCTATAGACGACAGCTATGGTTTGATGAGATTTATTCATTTGCCGTATGGCAGATTTTGGTCTAAAATAAACAAGAGGATGGTCACTGTGTGACCGCAGGATATGCAAGTACAGGAGGAGTAAATATATGAGCGAAGAAAAATATTTAGGTCAGGATATTGGCAAACTGGGATTCGGTCTCATGCGTCTTCCGCAGAAGGACGACAAGATCGATATCGAGCAGACAAAAGTGATGGTGGACAAATTCCTGGAAGCTGGTTTCACATATTTCGACACAGCATGGGCGTATGCAGGTTCTGAGGACGCTATCCGCCAGGCACTGGTGGAACGCTATCCGAGGGAAAGTTTCCAGCTGGCAACTAAGAATGCAGCATGGATCAACTGCAAGGCAGCCGAGGATGCAAAGGCACAGTTCGAGACTTCACTGAAACAGACAGGCGCAGGATATTTCGACTATTATCTGCTCCACAATCTGGGCGAAGGCAGGACGAAGTTTTTCGATGACTTTGGTATGTGGGACTGGGTCCAGGAAAAGAAAGCCGCAGGACTGATAAAGCATGTAGGATTTTCCATGCACTCCACTCCTGAGGAACTGGAAGATATACTGACAGCACACCCTGAGATGGAGTTCGTTCAGCTGCAGATCAACTATGCAGACTGGGAAAACCCTGCGATCCAGGCAAGAGGCTGCTACGAGGTAGCAAGAAAATTCAACAAGCCGGTAATCATCATGGAGCCGGTGAAAGGTGGGATGCTGGCAACGCCTCCTGAATCTGTAGCGGAAGTTTTCAAAAAGGCAGAGCCGGATTCATCAGTAGCATCATGGGCTATGCGTTTTGCAGCTGATCTGGACGGCATCATCACAGTGCTTTCAGGCATGAGCAACGTGGAGCAGATGGAAGATAATCTGTCCTATATGAAAGATTTCAAAGGCCTCACAGACGCACAGAGAAAGACCATTGCAAAGGCACAGGAAGAGCTGGCCAGGATCCCGCTGGTACCATGCACTACATGCGATTACTGTGCAAAGGTCTGTCCTGAGAATATCGGCGTGTCAGGCACATTCACAGCAATGAACTGCCTGACGCTGTACAGTGACAAAGCTGCAGCAGTGCATCAGGAAAACTGGCTGGTAGGCGGCCACGGCAAAGCACGTGCCGATAAATGCATCAAATGCGGCAAGTGTGAGCAGGCATGTCCGCAGCACATAAAGATCAGAGCAGAGCTTGACAAAGCAGTAGCAGCTCTTGGCATAGGCGAAGAAGAAAAAGAAAAATAGCACACAGCCTGTTCAGACAGGCGAAGAATTCCCCTTATAAAGCCTTCGGTACAGGTCACCCCTGGAACCGGAGGCTTTTTGTCGTCATCGGTCATATCATACAGGCTGTATATGGCTTGCCGGACAGATATACGAGAACCCTCCGGGAGAACAGGTAGTGTTCATTATCCCTCGTCTTTTGGTTGTGCATTTCCCCGGCTTCAGCTGGTTTGGAAAAAGCGGCAGCAGTGGCGGTAAGCCACCAATGCTTACACTCCAACAGGCTGTCACCTGTTTACTGTCCATTCTGCCAAGCGGATCGCCTTTCGGCTCAGCCGTTGCCTGTATCTTTGCTCCGGTTGCTTCCAAGGTCGGAGATCGCAGCGCTGCCGAGTATCATTGCTGCACCGGCCCATTCCCAGACGGTCATGGATTCGCCGAGCAGGAGCACTGCAAAGAAAACTGCTGACAGCGGCTCCAGATAGCCCAGTATCGACACCGTGGTCACAGGCAGTGCAGCGATCTCGGAAAAATAAAGCCAGCAACCCACGCCGGTGTTCACGATGCCGAGGAAGAGCACCCAGAACCACTGCTGGGGACCAGCCGGGAGAGCAAGGCTGCTTCCGAATACTGCAGCCAGCGGACCGGCACCATTGCCTGCTGCACAGATCAGCCAGACAACTGCTGCCGGAAGGGCCACCGTGACGAAACTGACCGCCAGCTGTATGGCAGAGTTGACCATGCCAGTGATGTCCGGGGCTTTCATTGTGAATATGACCATCAGCGCATGGAGCAGAGCGGATGCGAACCCGCAGATCAGACCAAAAACATCGACCTTTGCATCTCCTGTCACTCCCGGCAGGGAAACCATCAGTATACCTGCAAATGCAGCGGCGAAGCAGATGATCTGCCTGCCTGTCAGCCTGCTGCGGAACACCAGCGGAGACAGCATCATGACGATGACCGGTCAGCAGTAATATGTGATGGATGACAGCCCTACGCCTATGCGCCGGTAGGCTTCGTACAGGAACAGCCAGCTGAGCCCCATGGAAATTCCAGACATTACGACTGCAGCCAGCTGCCGGGGATCATCTGTGATGCGGGGTGGAGCCTGCTGTGAAAGACCGGACTTTTGGGAAACCACCTTATCAGATTTCCGTATGGATATGCCATTGGATGCATCTGCCGGTGCAAAGGCCTGCAGCCCGGTGTCATGGTTGTGATGTCTGCTGCCCCTGGACTGATACAGGCACAGAAGAATAAGGAAAACGCTGCCTGTCAGTGTCCTGTAGCACACGATGTCTTTGCTGGAAAGCATTATCCTGCTTGATATTATTCCGTTCAGACCGAAAAGTATCAGGCCTGAAATATATTTTGTACGTGCTTTGTTCATATAGTCACCTCGATTGCTGTATTCTTTTGTCACATGACTTGTTAAATCCTATCAGAAATGATATTATATGAAAAGCAAATATTTTACATGCAATAAATGAGGTAAACAGATAAATGATAGATGCAAATCTGCAGAAATATATAGCATTCGTTACGACAGTTGAGCTTGGGAGCTTTTCAAAGGCAGCGGAGGCACTGGATTATTCGCAGTCCGGTATAAGTCGGATGATATCCGACCTTGAGCGGGAGTGTCATCTGACCCTTATGGAAAGAGACCGTACCGGTATCAGGCTGACTTCCGACGGGGTACGGCTGCTGCCTTATGCGAGGCAGCTTTGCAAGGAGTTCAACAGGCTTCAGGAGCAGGTAGACGATCTCAACGGGCTGCATTCGGGTATCATCAGGATCGGGACTTTTTCCAGCGTAGCGACCCACTGGCTGCCGAAGATCATCAGAGCTTTCTGCAGGGATTATCCCAACATCGATTATGAGATGCTGCTGGGCGACTACAGAGAGATAAGACACTGGATATCTGAAGGACGTGTTGATTTCGGATTCCTGCCATTGCCGGTGGACGACGGCTTTGAAGTCATAGAACTTGAAAAAGATGAACTGATGGCAGTCATCCCTAAGGGGCACCCGCTGGAAAACGAACCGGTCTTTCCGGTGAAAGCTTTGGAAAATGATTCTTTCATGCTGCTGGAAAAAGGCGGCAAGGCAGAAGTTTCAATGATCTTTGACGAGCATGGTCTCGAACCGGATATCAAATTCACCACATGGGACGATTACGCCATCATGTCCATGGTGGAACAGGGCATGGGTATCGGGATACTGCCGGAGCTGATACTGCGGAGAATAGCGTATGATGTGGTAGTCAAACCGCTGGACTACCCAGCGTATCGTACTATTGGGATCGTGATGAAAGATATGCAGACAGCATCGGCGGCTATGAAGAAATTCCTGGGATACCTGGATTGCAGGAACGATGACTGAGTTTTACCGGAGCGGTGTTGCAGCAGCTGTGTGAGCAGTTCATGAGCCGAAAAGGGACGAAACAGCGAGGGAAAGCAGCAAAAACGTCCCAAAAGGGACGAGCACTCGGAACAAAGGCAGCCTGGGCAGTAAACGCAGATGCGTGGCCAGGATGATAGCCGCCAAGCAGTAAGAAGAGAAGGAGGTTTTACATGCAGATTTCAAGCAGATTCACATTGGCAGTACATATATTCGCATGTATAGATACATTTGGAAATCAATACAAGGTAACAAGCGATTTTCTGGCAGGCAGTACCAGTGTCAATCCGGTAGTGATCCGAAGGATACTGGGGCAGCTGAAAGCGGCGGGGCTTGTAGAGGTTGCCAGAGGATCCGGAGGAGCATCTATACCGAAACCTCTGGAGCAGATCACTTTTCTTGATATATACAGAGCGGTGGACTGCGTCGGGGAAAATGCACTGTTTCATTTTCATGAGAATCCAAACCCGGAATGTCCGGTAGGCAGGAATATACACAATATCCTGGACGGCAGGCTGCGGCAGGTGCAGGACGCCATGGAACGAGAGCTGGCATCTATAACCCTTGCGGATGTCATGAAAGACGCCGGGAAATATATAAAAGACTGAATCAAAAGTTCTGGATGAACAGAAAGCTGTGGGATGATACAGGTCCGCACAGCTTTTTTGATAGCAAATGTTAAGTAAAAATGTTCTTGATGTAACTATTGACATTACAACAAAATGGTGGTAACATCTGATTGTAATAAAGAAGATTACAACAAAAACGGTATCTTACGAAAAACATCCGTAGTATCAGGAAGTGTTTTCGTTCAGATCGCCGGAGGGTAGGCTGGGACTGCCCGGCAGTATTAATGGAGGTAACAACGATGAAAAGAGTAACAGAGTTTTTAAAAGAGAATCCGGTACAGTATCTTGCGACAGTGGGTCGTGATGGAAAGGCCAAGTGCCGTCCATTCATGTTTGCAGGGGAACTTGATGGCAGACTCTGGTTCTGCACAAACAATACAAAAGAGGTATACAAGGACATGCAGGAAAATCCGGAAATCGAGATCTCAGTATCAAGCCCGTCATATGCATGGCTGAGACTGCACGGTAAGGCTGTTTTTGAAAACAATATGCCTGCAAAGGAAATGTGCATGCTGAATCCTATCGTGAAGGGCCAGTATGATTCTGCGGACAATCCGATTTTCGAGGTGTTCTATCTGGAGTCACCGCATGGCGTGATAGCAGACTTTTCCGGCGAACCGCCATATGAATTTTAGGGAAAGCACAGGTATGTGAAAGGCAGCGTTCGCTGAGTTCGTTGCTGTTCGTTTTGCCAAGCAGATCGCCAGCGGCTCTTCGGAGGAGCTGGCGATTTTCTGCTGTTTGAGTTGACCGGGATCTCACTGCAGTGCCTTTTTAGTGTATAATATGACCATACTGATGGCGGGGATGCGAGGGTGATTTTCATAAGGCAGCGGACAGTATTTTCCGCAAAGTCCGGTCTGTGCAGCCGGGGATATTGACTTCAGAAGCAGTTTGTCTTTACATGTTTCCGCAGGAATTCCGGCTTAGCTCGTAGAGCCGGGGGCTTCGACTGCATTATCAGATCGGGGGTATCTGGAGATGCGGACTTACGCTTCTGCCGGGCAGATCGGAAGTATCGCAGATGATAAATGGAGGTCTTAACATGGAACAGAGAGAAAGACGGGTGTGGCTCATAAAACAGCTGATAGCAGAAAGCAGCAGGTACAGAGGCATGGAGATCCCGGAGGATGCTGACGGGCAGAGATATCTGCTGAGAGGTCTGATGAATGTGCGTATGCCGGCGCCAGCTGCACCGGATTTTCTGGAAGTGCAGGATGAATATCTGCAGGAGGAGCTGCAGCAGAAAGGCATCACAGATATTCGGGAGCTGGAACCTTTGCAGGATAAAATATACCTGTGGCGGGGCGACATCACCACGCTCAGATGCGACGCCATCGTCAATGCTGCCAACAGTGGCATGACCGGCTGTTATCACCCGAACCACAGATGCATAGACAACTGCATCCATACTTTCAGCGGAGTGCAGCTGCGAAACACCTGTGCAGATATGATGCAGCGGCAGGGCCATGAGGAAAAGACCGGAAAAGCAAAGATAACGGAGGCTTTCAACCTGCCGTGCCGGTATGTACTGCATACAGTGGGACCGATAGTGCATGGCAGACTCACAGAAAAGGACCGGAAGCTGCTGGCGGGCTGTTACAGGTCATGCCTTGAGCTTGCAATGGAAAAGGGTCTTGGCAGTGTTGCGTTCTGCTGCATTTCCACAGGGGAATTCCATTTCCCGAATGACGCTGCGGCAGAGATCGCTGTGAAGACAGTGAAAGAGTTTATGATGGAAAATCCGGACAGTCCGGAGGTGATTTTCAATGTTTTTAAAGAAAAAGACTATGACATCTACAGAAAACTGCTGGGATGAATGCAGGAAAATGGCGGCGGACGCCAGACTTCATGGAGGTAACGCTGCACTTGCAGGCAGTCTGAAACGGCTGACGGAGCAGGCAGACGCTGTTGTGATCGGTGCTGGCGCCGGCCTTTCCACATCGGCAGGGTTCACCTACTCCGGGGAAAGGTTCAGAAGGTATTTTTCTGACTTCAGTGCGAAATACGGTTTCGAGGATATGTATTACGGAGGTTTCTATCCCTACAGGACCCTGGAGGAATACTGGGCATACTGGAGCCGCTATATATGGATAAACCGCTATATGAGTGCACCGAAACCGGTTTACGACGACCTGCTGGAACTGGTCGGAGACAAGGAGTATTTCGTGCTGACTACAAATGTGGATCATTGTTTCCAGAAAGCAGGATTCGACAAGCAGCGGCTTTTTTACACCCAGGGGGATTATGGGCTATGGCAGTGTTCGAAACCATGTCACAAGGAGACATACGACAATCGTGATATCGTTATGCAAATGCTCCAGTCCCAGGGATTTTCCATTGATGAAAATGGAGAATTGTGCAGCGATGGCGGCGTTTCTATGAGCATATCGCCTGAGCTTGTGCCGGTCTGCCCGAAGTGCGGCAGACCGATGACGATGAATCTCAGGGCAGACGGAACTTTTGTTGAGGACAGCGGCTGGCATGAAGCCGCCGCCAGATACAGCGATTTCCTGAAAAAGCACAGGAAAGGCAGAGTAGTCTATCTGGAGCTGGGCGTTGGCAGCAACACTCCGGTGATAATAAAATATCCATTCTGGAAAATGACCGCCGCAAACCGTGAGGCTGTATACGCCTGCATCAACTACGGTGAAGCCGGAGCACTAGCAGATATAGCAAAGCGCTCCATCTGCATAGATGCAGATATCGGCGAAGTTCTCAGCCACATGACCGGCCGCCGAGGAGACGGAGATAATGATGGAGTCGAGCGATGAAAGGAATCGCCAGTGGTGCTGAGCTGGCACCGTGCAGGCCGATGGAAAGGGACGTTTTTGGAGTTAAAACGGGCCATAACGACCCAAATGGAAGGGTCGCCAGCTTGATGTGCTGAGCTGGCACCGTGCAGGCCGATGGAAAGGGACGTTTTTGGATTTAAACCGAGCCATAACGACCCAAATGGAAGGGTCGCCAGCTTGATGTGCTGCGCTGGCATTGGGCAGGCCGATGGAAAGGGACGTTTTTGGATTTAAACCGAGCCATAACGACCCATGTGGAAAGGTCACCGGCTTGATGTACTGCGCTGGTTCTGGGCAGGCCGATGGAAAGGGACGTTTTCGATATTTCCGGAATATCAACAAAAGTTTCATATGATAAAACGTGGCGAAGACACTTTTGTTCCATGCAGGTCGCAGTTCTCTTTCCGGGGAAATCTGCGGCTCACCAGATTATAAAGAAAACCCCCACATATCGTGCCGGGGGTCTGCTTATCAGAGCTGTTATCTGACTTTCAGCAGAGGGGAGAAGGCATGTTTTATGCGAGGGTTGCAACCTTTATTTATAGCTGCATCGACATTTGTTAATATGGAAGCAATATCATTTTAGATATTGCCGGAATATCAACAAAGGTTTCATATCACAATAATATGGCGAAGCCACTTTTGTTCTAACATAGGAAATATCTCCTTTGGAGATATTTCCGGAGTTTCAACAAAGGTTTCATATTACAATAATATGGCGAAGCCACTTTTGTTATAATCCCAGGCTTGTGAGCCATTCCTTGAGTTCTTCTTTGCCTGGTCTGCCGTTCAGTAGTCTTCCTTCGATGATCTCGGCTCCGGGGGCAAGCTTTCTCAGTCCGTGGACTGTCTTGCCAAATCCGCTGCCGCCTGATGTGGCGAACAGGATTATTTTTTTGCCTGTGAAATCATAGCTTTCAAGGAAAGTGTCGATTATGCTGGGTTCTCTGTACCACCAGATCGGGAATCCGAGAAGGA
Source organism: uncultured Clostridia bacterium (assembly GCA_934277495.1). Lineage (GTDB taxonomy): Bacteria > Bacillota > Clostridia > Peptostreptococcales > Anaerovoracaceae > Lentihominibacter. Next base: position 19,425 of record CAKQUI010000013.1, read on the forward strand.
TCGTATCGTAGCCGGATATGTCTTCGACTTTGCCTGCTATCTCAGGACGGCATGAAAGGTCGTTCATCTCCACACTGCTGCGGCTTTTCTTGTTCATCCAGTCGAGGTCTGCACTAGTATACGGTACTGCCGGGCTGATCTCGTAAAGGTCCGAACCTGCTGCCTCAGCCAGTGTCTTTGCTGCTCTTGCGGTAACGCCGCTTGCTGAAAAATAAGCTGTCAGTATCTTTGCCATTTTCATCACTCCTGTCTTTATTTTATTCACGTTATTGTTAAAAAAGTATCATTGCCGGTGCTTCTGAAATCTGCTGACTGCCTCTAGGGAAGAAAGCAGATGCAGGGTATATCAGCATACTTACCGTCGCCTGAGCTTCTGCGGGATCCTTTTCAGATTTCAAAGGTCAGCTTCAGTTTGCTGCAGTGCCATCGCACATGAAGCCGGTGCCTGTACGCCTCAGGCGAACATATAAATCCGTCAGAAAGACCGGTTTTGTCTATAGTCCAATCATACAACCTGAAGTCAGGTTCAGGTCAAGGCTTTTTTGAATTTTCAGGGAGTTGAAATCACAGAAAATGAAAGACCGACTTGCCATAACTGTCACATGCTGGACTGGAGCTGTTTCTGCAGGTGCTTTATAAAAGCCTCCTCACGGCTGTTCAGCTGATAGTAGCTGCGCTTCAGCAGGACTATATCATATGTATCAGGGAAATCGTAGATAGGCAGCTCCACCAGCCCGTATTTTTCAAGGTCCACGAAGGTATTCTTCTTCAATATCGATATACTTTCGCTTGTCTGCATTACGTCCAGCAGACCGCCTCGGTCGTACAGGTAAAGTATCTGCTGGGACGGTTTCAGCCTCATCAGCTCCATGGATTCAGCGTTGCTGTAATCCTCGAACAGTACCAGCGGGTAGGAATAGACTTCCTTCAGAGATACACTTTTTCTATGCGCCAGCGGATGCGAATCGGACATCAGCGCTACTGCCGGGATATCCTGCTGCATGACGATAGGCTCGATATTGGTTTTTCTGGCCATTTCGCAGTATTTTTCCAGATTGGAGTGGAAACAGTCCACCATTGCCAGTCTGTAGCGGTTTTCGTAGATACAGTCGAAGGTCTGGACGATACTGGTCTCACGGTAGGTGTCGTGGGCTTCCGGATGGTTGTGCTCCTTGAAATCAACAAGACACTGCAGCACCTGGGCAGACCAGTTGCATGTCAGGGAGATTGTGTCGCCGATGCCCGTGCGCTGGGGGATATTCTCTATCTTGTCTATTTCCTCAAGTATCGCCTTGGCGGACTGTATGAAAAGATACCCCTCCGGGGTCGGCACGCTGCCGTTGCTGGTGCGTCTGAATATGGGATATCCCAGCTCGTCTTCAAGAGATTTCAGCGCTGTACTGAGGTTGGACTGGGACGTGTAAAGATTCTGCGCTGCTCTGTTTATAGATCCGCACCGCTCGATCTCGGCAACGTATATAAAAGAATTAAGATTCATTTTTCAGGGTCTCCTTTCAGCTCATGCATTATACAGATCAGAATGCATATTTCGTTAAAAAAATATCATACCTGACAAAAAATCAAAAATTTTTTACGGGTTTTGTCGGAACGGGCCCGATGGCTCCAAAAAGGCGGGACGCCCCATCATTACAGCGGTCCGTGACTTTGCACAAGTCTGGCCGACAGAGGTGGTTATATGGTTTATAATATAATCTATAGTTATATGAAATAGGACAACGCCCATCTGTATGTGTTAGTATAGCACCAACGATAAAAGATGTGTCATATCTGTACATCATCTGTTTAATTGTATAACAACATGAGGAAGTATGCAATAACGCAAGCAAATGAATCACAAGAACTGAAGAGGAGGATTTCGCAATGAATGTAAAACAACCAGCAAGCGCTTTATCATCACCACGTTTCTGCAACATGGGAACTTTCATGAGGATGCCAAGGCTCGACTCAGCAGAAGGTCTTGACTTCGCCATCGCAGGAGCACCATTCGATACAGCAAGTTCATTCCGTTCAGGATCACGTTTCGGTCCGGCAGCTATCAGAAGCATTTCTGCAATGATGAAACCGAACAACGTTATCCTGCAGGTAAACATCATGGACAGCCTCAAAGGCGCTGACCTGGGAGATTTCAACGTGACTCCTGGATATATCCACCCTACTTACGACGCTATCGAAGAAGGCGTGAGCAAGATCTGCGACGCAGGTGCAGTACCTATCGTACTGGGCGGCGACCACTCCATCACACTGGCTGAGCTCCGTGCAGTAGCAAAGAAGCACGGCAAAGTTGCGCTGGTGCATTTCGACTCACATTCAGACCTGTGCGATGAAGTTTTCGGACAGAAATACAACCACGGTACACCGTTCCGCAGAGCTATCGAAGAAGGACTCATCGATCCGTCACACTCGATCCAGATCGGTATGAGAGGTTCGCTCTACGATCCTGACGAGCACAAGCTGGCAGCAGAACTGGGAATGGAACTGATCCCTGCACACAAAGTACGTGAAATGGGATTCGATGCTCTCATCAAAGAGATCCTGAACCGTGTAGGCGACACACCATGTTTCCTGACTTTCGACATCGACTTCGTTGATCCGGCATATGCACCGGGAACTGGTACACCGGAAGTTGGCGGATTCACTTCATATGAATCCCTGGATATCGTAAGACGTATCAAGGATCTGAACTTCATAGGATTCGATATCGTTGAAGTTCTCCCTGCATATGACACAGCAGGTGAAACTACAGCGTACCTGGCTGCAAACATCGTATTCGAATATCTTTCGATACTGGCAGCAAAGAAACAGGCAGGTAAATAAAAAATGGATTCCAATACAGTAGATATAAAGAAAAAAGGAGCAGATGTCGTTGATGAGATCATCGACGACATCGTCCCTGAACTCGACCCGGATATGCAGTCTGCAGAACTGGACGAGCTGAAACTGAGCAAAAGCCGGAAAACGAAAGGTCTGCTGCTGTTCCTGATATGCAGCGCCATAGGTATAGCGGTGTTCTTCTGCTCGATACCTAAAGCAGACGGCAGCTCGGAGACCATATTCAGTTTCCTTTACAACGGATTCCTGGATCTGTTCGGTAACGTAGTGTACTGGATACTTACTGTCCTCATAGGAGGCAACCTGTGTTTGCACGTTTACCGCAAATACATAGACAGAGGCAAACATTCCAACATACTGCTTGATGTATACGAGAACGATACAGTCGTACATACTGTACTGTTCGTACTGGGGTTCATATATGTTCTGGTATATACTCTGTGGCTGACAGCTGGTGTGAACGCACCTGAAATGATCGTCAGCGACGCTACAGGCGGCAACGTTATCCCGCCAGTGTGCAAGGGCGTATTCGGAATAATCATCGTTGGTGCGGTATTCATGCCGTTCCTGCTGAACTACGGCGTCCTCGAGATAGTAGGTGCTCTGCTGGAGCCACTGATGAGACCGCTGTTCAAAGTACCAGGAAAGGCAGCGCTGGATGCTACAGCATCCTTCGTAAGCTCATCCTCACTGGGCGTGCTGATCACCAACAGATTATGGAGAAACAATGTCTATACTGAAAAAGAGATGGTCGCTATCATGACCGGATTCTCGGCAGTAAGTATAGGATTCGCAGGTCTGGTCATAGAAACCGCCGGATGCGGATCGAATTTTGCAAAGATATACTTCATCAGCTTCATCATGGTATTCATCCTTGAGATGATAATGGTAAGGATACCGCCTGTAAGCCGCAAGAAACATGTTTTCTACAATGGCAAGGAACAGTCAGAAGAAGAACGTAAAGGTGAAGTTAAATACAACTCACAGACTATTCCTCGTGGATGCAGGAGAGCTGTGACACGTGCAGCGATATCAAGAGGTCTGCACAAAGATGTAGGGCTTAGCCTTAAAGACAGCGTTGTAATAATGCCGCAGGTACTGACGATGATCTCCGGCGTAGGTGTATCAGCTATGATAATCGCTGAATACACGCCGGTATTCACATGGCTCGGATATATATTCCAGCCCCTCCTTATGCTTTGTCAGGTACCTGATGCAGCAGCTATCGCACCATCGATGCCGGTTGGTATCGCAGAGATGTTCCTGCCTGTTCTTGTAATGAACGGAACAGCAGCAACAGTGGCTATAGGTATGAAAGCCAGAATATTCGTCTGCCTCGTATCGATGGTACAGATAATCTTTTTCTCGGAGACTGCAACTGTTATGCTGGCAACAAAGTCACCGATAAAATTCTGGGAGCTCCTCGTATGCTTCCTCGAAAGAACTATCGTTGCGATCCCGCTTGCTGCGTTAGCTATACATTTCCTGTTCTGATAAAATAACATTTATCAAGAACTGATTTCAAACCAGGCTCCGGCTGTACCTAAGATCCTCCCAAGATCAAAGGTGCAGCCGGAGTTTCTTTTTTGTAAGCATGATATATGGTATACCTTTGAGCGTGAAAAACAAGAGGATTTTACGTTTGTATTTGCAGGAATAAAGTGTTAGAATATTTATATAAATATCAGGAGGTACTGACATGAGCAATGATACAAACAATAAAAAGAAACTGATAACGATAAGCCGTGAATTCGGCAGCGGCGGAAGGCTCGTAGGTCAGAAGCTGGCAGACAAGCTGGGCGTCCCTTATTATGACAAGCTTCTGCTGGACAGGATAGCAGAGGAATCCGGATTCAGCAAAGAAATGATGGAAGATGCAGAGAAAAAGGCAAAGAACAGTTTCCTGTACAGTCTCGCATCAGCGATGGGTACAGGCGAAGCAGGCCCTGAAAGCCTTTCCCTGAACGAGAGATTTTTCCTGGCACAGTTCGATACAATAAGGAATATAGCATCCGAAGGCTCATGTGTCATCGTCGGAAGGTGTGCAGACTACGTTCTAAGAGGTATGCCGGAGGCAACGAATGTGTTCCTGTACGCCGAGGAATCAGACAAGATAAAGCGTGCAGTGGAGCAGTACGGTGTTCCGGAGAAGGAAGTAAAGAAACTCATGAAGGATACCGACAAGGCAAGAGCCAACTACTATGCGTACCACACAGGACGCAAATGGGGCGAACCTGTCAACTATAACCTTTCCATAGACACAGGCTACATCGATATCGACGATATCGTAGACCTGATAATAATGTACACAGACAGGAAACTCTATAAATAGAGAAAATAAAACCGAACAATAAAAGACAGCTGCAACAGCGATCCTATCATGATATGCTGGAGCAGCTGTTTTTTTATTATGTAGGAAATATCGTTTTCTATATTTTCGGAGTTTCAATGCTCACTGTTCACAGCAGCTCGCTTAAACTCACTGCGTTTGTTACTGTGTAGCAGTAACATGTGTGCAAAGAAATCGAAGATTTCGTCTTGCATGCTTTTTTGACCTTTCGCTCAGTGTTCATCCAGTTTTTTGATTTCTTTTTCGGTCAGTCCTGTAGCTTCGGAGCTCCTGACGATATCTGCTTTGCGACTCTTTTTACGTTTTTCACAGTCTTGAAAGCTGTCCTTGAAGCGGCAGGCCCTGTGCATGTAAATGGTTGCGATCCCATCAGGCCGTACTATCAGCCTCGTGACCGCAAGGGCAATCACATCAACATCCTGAAAGTTAAACCGAAGCTTCACGCTGACAAATGCAATGGCTGCGGCATCTGTGTGGAAATCTGTCCGATGGGCTCCATAAAGCCGGAGGCACCGGGGGTGGTGGATGGCATCTGTATCAAATGCTGCGGATGCGAGAAGAAATGTCCGAACGGTGCGCTTTACTTCGACGACCCGGGCTATCTCTACCACAAGGAGGAGCTGGAGCTGGGATACCCTGACCGCAAAGAGCCTGAACTTTTCCTGTAGGGCAGAGGAGCCTTGCGGGAAGTCAGCGCTGGAGGTGTATCGCCCTGCTCCGTATGACAGCAGAGCTTTACAACCCACGGCTGCAGATATTTTACTGGAGCTGCAATCGGACACAGGTGTGACCAAACATCAGCACCGGCTCCCGGCTTTTGCAAATTGACTAACACCGTGATAAATGATATCCTAAAGAGTGATTACTGCGTCTGCCCATTCGCAGATGCAAGATGAAAGGAATGATTTTACAAAATGGCAGAAACTAAAGGTAAGTATTATATCACCACCCCGATCTACTATCCGAGTTCGAACCTTCATATAGGTCACACGTACTGTACGGTAATGGCAGACGCAATGGCAAGGTTCAAGAGACTTGCAGGCTACGATGTCAGATTCCTGACAGGAACAGACGAGCACGGACAGAAGATACAGGACATCGCAAAGAAGAACGGCGTGACTCCGCAGGAATACGTTGACGGAGTCGTTGCAGGCATCAAGGATCTCTGGAAGACCATGGAGATCTCCTACGACGATTTCATCAGGACTACAGAACCGAGACATATCAAGAGAGTCCAGGCCATCTTCATGAAGATGTACGAAAAGGGTGACATATACAAAGGCGAATACGAAGGAATGTACTGCACTCCGTGCGAGTCGTTCTGGACTGAGAGCCAGCTGGTGGACGGCAAGTGTCCTGACTGCGGCAGACCGGTGCAGAAAGCCAAGGAGGAAGCGTACTTCTTCAGACTTTCCAAATATCAGGACAGGCTCCTGGAGCTGTTCGAGAAAAATCCGGACTTCCTGCAGCCTGAGACACGAAGGAATGAGATGATCTCTTTCGTCAAGCAGGGACTTGAAGATCTGTGTATTTCCAGATCTACATTCGACTGGGGCATCCCTGTACCGATCGACGACAAGCACGTCATCTACGTATGGCTGGACGCACTCACGAACTACATCACTGCGCTGGGATATCCTGACGAGCCTGAACTTTACGAAAAGTACTGGCCGGTGGACGTCCACCTGGTGGGCAAGGAGATCGTGAGATTCCATTCCATCATCTGGCCGGCAATGCTGATGTCCATCGAGGAACCGCTGCCTAAGCAGGTGCTGGGACACGGCTGGCTGCTGCTGGAAGGCGGCAAGATGTCGAAGTCCAAAGGCAATGTGGTGGATCCTGTGAAACTCATCGACAGATACGGCATCGATGCGCTTAAATATTTCCTGCTGAGAGAATACACTTTCGGACAGGACGGTGTGTTCACCAACGAAGTCATGCTCAAGAGGATGAACTACGATCTGGCCAACGACCTGGGCAACCTGGTTTCCAGGACCGTTTCCATGATAGAAAAGTACAACGGCGGATTCGTTCCTGAGCTGACAGATGCAAAGGATGCAGTGGACGACGACCTCAAGGCTGTGGCAACAGGCGCAGCTGCAAAGGTGGAAGCCAACATGGACAAATTTGCATTCAACATGGCACTGGAAGACATCTGGACTGTCGTTAGAAGAGCCAACAAATATATCGACGAAACTATGCCGTGGGTACTGGCAAAGGACGAAGCGCAGAAGCCGAGACTGGACAACGTGCTCCACAACCTGGCAGAATCCATCAGGATAATTTCCATACTCATCCACCCGTTCATGCACACTACAGCTGATGAGATAAGAAAGCAGCTGGGCCTCTGGTACTCAGACGTGGCATGGGAAGATGCATTCGTATTCGAGATGATGCAGGGCGAGCAGGTGAAGAAGGGCAAGGCTATTTTCCCTCGCCTCGACATCGAGAAAGAGCTGGCTGAACTGGAAGCCATGAAAAATGAAGGCAAGGAAGAAAACATCCCGCTGGAACTGAAGGACGAGATCGAGTACGACGACTTCGACAAGATGGACTTCAGAGTAGGCACTATCCTTTCCGCTGAAAAGCATCCGAAGGCTGACAAGCTGCTGGTGTTCCAGGTGAAGATGGGCACTGAGACAAGACAGATCATCTCCGGCGTGGCAGAGTACTTCAAGCCTGAAGAATGTGTAGGCAAGAAAGTAGTCGTAGTAGCCAACCTCAAGCCGAGAAAGCTGAGAGGCCTCGAATCCAAAGGTATGATACTCTTCGCAGACAACGAAGTAGACGGCAAAGTGAGATACGAATTCGTGACGACCATCGCAGCCGACGGCAACCCGGTAGCGTAGACCACGGAGCCTGCGACCGTGGCGGTGGTGCAGCCACAGAGCGTACCTCGCAGCTGGGACGATCCCGGCCGTAAAACCATCAGACTCCGGATATCACGCAAAGCGTCATGAGCCCGGATGGTTTCGCCAGGATCTCTGCAGCTGTGAATGTGAGCTGCAGGACAGTAACTTGATATGTGCTCCGCCTGCCAGCGGAGATAAAAGAACGAAAGAGCCGGTTCTCACCGGGCTCCGGCATTATGGCGGGAGTCCGGCAGATGGGAACACGGCTCTTTTTTCGTCTGAAAAGAGGCCGCTGCTGCAGAACAGGCCTGAAAATCCTCCAGAATGAAGATGTCGATACATTTACACAATGTGTGGCGTATATAAGGAGCGTTTCAGCGTTTCAGGCTGTTCGGCGCATCAGTTATCGATCCGGATCGAACCGTGCGGACTATGCGGTGCATTACTGACATATGTCAAAAATAATTATTGACATATGTCAGTAATAAGAGTAAGCTAATGATAGTGAAAGAGATCGTTGGAAAGCGGTCCTTTCATATGAAAATAATGAAACGGAGCAGGATATATTGCTTACACAGGGAGGTGTACAGTTTGGCGAGACCCAGGAAATGCAGGAGAGTCTGCCGTTTCCCATATACGCTGGGATTTTCTCCGGAATACCCGGATGATAAGATGGATACGCAGACAGGGAACGATACGGGATCTGATACCCGGAATGATGCAGACGTCCGCTGTGGTGCAGATGACGCCGGAGTGGATCGTGATGCTGTCGTGATGACAGTGGACGAATACGAGACTATACGCCTCATCGACAAGGAAGGCATGTCTCAGGAACGATGCAGTGATTTCATGAAGATCGCCAGGACAACTGTACAGCACATCTACACCGGTGCGCGCAGGAAGCTGGCAGATGCACTGGTGGATGGCAGACCGCTGCGCATCGGAGGCGGAGACTATCAGCTCTGCGACGGGGGCAATGCAGTGTGCTGCCGCAATGCCTGCTGGAAACAGGAGTTCAGCCGGATATATGCCGGACCGAAAGGAGAAGGAATCATGAGGATAGCAGTTACATATGAGAACGGAGAGATTTTTCAGCACTTCGGACACACAGAGTATTTCAAGGTGTACGATACGGAAGACGGGAATGTGGTGTCTTCAAAAGTGGTAAGTACTGAAGGGAACGGTCATGGTGCTCTGGCTGGGATACTCAGTGCGATGGACGTGGATACGCTCATCTGCGGAGGCATAGGTGGCGGAGCCAGATCGGCGCTGGCTGCGGAGGGCATAGAACTCTGCGGAGGCGTTTCAGGCAGTGCCGATGATGCGGTGAAAAAGCTGCTGGCAGGAGAGCTTGACTTCGATCCCGACGTTCAGTGCAGCCATCACGGCGGTCATGACCACGGCCATAACTGCGGCAGTCACAGCTGCGGCAGGTGATGTAAAGTCAGGCCAGCGCATCATACGCTGCTGCACCGATCCATGGCAGTACGATGCGGATCTGCAGTTATATGGCTGAGCTGTGGATCTTTTCAACAAAAAAATGATGTGACAGCAGGCAGCGCCGGGACAGTATCCGGGTGCTGCCTGTTTTGCAGTATGACGGGCATGCCGTGGGCCTGCGGGGATTCAGATGTGTCACAGTGGATGATGACGATTCTGCGAAGCAGCAGGATGGGGGCGGATATACGGCTCTGCGCAGCTTTGCCGGGGGATTGATTTTACAGTGCGAAAGTTGTAAAATCATTGCAGATAACAAAGAAATCCAACATAGACAATAAACGATACAGGAGGAAATCATGCTGTTTGATTCACATGCACATCTCAATAACGGAGAACTTACAGAGGAGGAAAGGCAGGCCTGGGTCCACGCCATAGAGGAGTCACCGCTGGACTATGTCATGAATGTGGGATTCGATCCGGCAAGCTCGCTGCTGGCGGCTGAGCAGGCTGAAAAATATCCGTGGTGCTACGCTGCGGCAGGCTGTCATCCTCACGACACGAAGGATATGGATGAAGCGAAGCTGCAGATGATCCGAGAGACAGCAGGCAGAGAGAAAGTAATGGCCATCGGTGAGATAGGTCTCGACTATCATTATGATCTTTCAGACCGCGACGTCCAGCGGGAGTGGTTCCGCAGGCAGATACGCCTTGCCAACGAGCTGAAAATGCCCATAGCCATACATGCCCGCGAGGCCGATCAGGAGGTCATGGATATCCTTATAGAAGAAGGTGCCTTTTCAGAGGAAAGAAAAAGCTGGTTCCCGAAGCGCCCCGATCCGGAGGGCTATGTGACCGGCAGACCGGGAGCCTTGTCTTCTGACGGGAGTGCCGGTTGCGGCGCAGGAACCGGATCCGGTGAAAATGCCGGAAGTGACGTTCCCATGTGCGATGACGCCAGAGTGCTGCTGCACTGTTTTTCAGGAAGCGCAGAGCTGGGCAAACAATACGTTCGTATGGGAGCCACGATATCAGTGGCAGGCCCGGTGACCTACAAGAACAACCGCAAGACTGTGGCGATGGTCAGCGAGATACCCCTCAG
>CAKQUI010000014.1 GCA_934277495.1 uncultured Clostridia bacterium
TCAAGGAAGGGAGGAAATATCATGTCAGTAAACAGAGATCCAATTTTGAAGAGATGCAGATCCCTTCAGATCGATCCAAGCCACTTAGGAATTTTCAAGGAGTCAAAGAGAACTCCGCAGAGAAGCAACAAAAAAATGAGCGAATACGGCTTACAGCTTCGTGAAAAGCAGAGAGCCAAGTTCGTATACGGAGTTCAGGAAAAGCAGTTCAGAAATACTTTTGACAAGGCTGCTAAAAAAGCTGGTATCACTGGTGAAAACCTTCTTATCATGCTTGAAAAGAGACTTGATAATGTAGTATACAGAATGGGACTTTCAACTACAAGAAGAGATGCAAGACAGCTCGTTGTACATGCACACTTCCTGGTAAACGGAAAGAAAGTAAACATTCCTTCATATCAGGTAAAGCCTGGCGATGTTATCCAGGTAAAACAGAAAAGCGTAAGCTCTCCTAAATTCAAAGAAATCAAAGAAATGGAAGTCGGCGTACCGGCATGGCTCAGCGTCGACAGGGATAAGCTGGAAGGAAAAGTCCTGGCAGATCCTACAAGAGACCAGATCGATACACCGATAGAAGAGCGTCTGATCGTCGAATTGTACTCCAAGTAAACCTGAAGAATGTCGGGTAGTATTTATAAAAAGGAGGGTTTTGAGTGATAGAAATCGAAAAACCAACAATCGAATGTATATTTTCAAACGAAGATGCCAATTACGGTAAATTTGTTGTAGAGCCACTCGAAAGAGGATACGGTACTACTTTAGGCAACAGCCTGAGAAGGATACTTCTCAGTTCCCTTCCGGGCGTTGCTGTGACATCAGTAAAGATCGACGGGATACTCCATGAGTTTTCAACGATCCCGGGTGTCAAGGAAGATGTTACCGAGATCATACTGAATCTTAAAAAGCTGGCTGTCAAGCTCAACGGTGAGAACACTAAGAGAGTGCTGATAAACGCTATCGGCCCTAAGGAAGTGACCGCAGCTGACATCCTCGGAGATTCAGACGTTGAGATATTCAACCCTGAACTCCACATCGCAACTCTCGAAGAGAATGCGACTCTGATCATGGAGATAAACATGGCAAGAGGCAGAGGATATGTTCCGGCTGATATGAACAAGGATGAGAACACTCCGATATCAGTTATACCTACAGACTCTATTTATACGCCGGTAAGAAAAGTAAACTTCACTGTGCAGAATACAAGAGTAGGTCAGGTGACTGACTACGACAAGCTCATCCTTGAAATATGGACTGACGGTTCGATAACACCGAGCGAAGGTGTTTCCATTGGAGCCAAGATCATGCAGGAGCATCTGAGTCTGTTCGTAGAACTTACAGACTCCGCAGAAGGCATGGAGATCATGGTGGAGAAGGAAGAGAACCAGAAAGAAAAAGCTCTTGAAATGACTATCGAAGAACTTGAACTTTCAGTTCGTTCATTCAACTGTCTCAAGAGAGCAGCTATCAACACAGTCGAAGAACTGACACACAAAAGTGAAGACGATATGATGAAGGTAAGGAACCTGGGCAAGAAATCGCTTGACGAAGTCAAGCATAAGCTTGAGGAATTAGGTTTAAGCCTCAGACAGAGTGACGAATAATTAAGGATAGGAGGACGCAGCGATGCCAGGATACAGAAAATTAGGCAGAACTTCAGCTCATAGAAAAGCTATGCTGAGAAATCTGGTAACAGATCTTTTCAGAGAAGGCAGGATCACAACTACTGATACAAGAGCTAAAGAAGCAAGAAGACAGGCAGAAAAGATGATCACACTTGCAAAGCGTGGAGATCTTCATGCCAGAAGACAGGTTCTTGCATATGTATATGATGAATCCGTAGTAACTAAACTGTTTGACGAGATCGCACCTAAGTACGAAGACAGACAGGGCGGATATACAAGAATCATGAAGCTTGGACCACGTCAGGGTGACAACGCAGAGATGGCATTCTTGGAATTAGTTTAATTCAGATCATATAACGATTTAAACATGCTGACCCTCAGGCTTATACAGTCTGAGGGTCATTTTACAGCATAGAAATATCAATAAAAGTTTCATACGATAATATATGGCGAAACTGCTTTTATTCCAAATTGCATTCAAAGCATATGCAAATTTGAGCAATAAACCTGCAATGAAATCAGGAATTTCGTCAGACATATTTTTTTCAAAAAATACCATTGTTTATATGCAATAATTATGTATTTCGTGCAGATACTAAAAGAGAAGTGAAGAGAGGAGACGAATATGAAAAAAGCAAAAATATTCATTGTCATGGCACTCTGCATTTCTCTGTTAGTATTTGCCGGATGCGGCAGCAGTGACAACAACGACACAGAAACTACAAAAGCGACAGAAGCTACAACGGATACGACAAGGAATACTGACGACGGCAGTCTCAAAGACGACATGAAAAACGGCGCTGAGGACATGAAAGACGGTGCGGAAGATGCCGCAGACGACATGGAGAAGGCAGGCGACGATCTCATGGACGGAACAGACAGCAGCAGAGCAGCAAAAGACAGCCGCAGCAAATAACGCAGTCATATGCGCATGAAACTGCAGGCAAAAAAGTAAAGGGTGGCGATGCCACCTTTTATATTGTAAAATATTAAATAAAAGATATGAACGATACCGGAAGGAACAATATAAATGGCAAAAAAACAGAAAAGAAAGATACACACAGGTATCCTCTCGAAACATCAGAGAGGGTTCGGATTCGTGACCTGTGAAGATATAGAACGTGATGTTTTCATCTCCCCTGACTGCATGGGCAGCGCTATGGACGGAGACGAGGTAGAGGTGGACCTGATACCGGAATACCTTTGGAAACAGTCCCCGGAGGGGATCATAACGAAGGTGCTCTCCAGAAAGATGACCGAAGTGGCGGGGACCTTCGAAAAAAGCCACAAATTCGGTTTTGTAGTACCGGAAAGCAGGAAATACAAAGAAGATATATTCATCCGTAAAAAAGATTTTTCAGGAGCACGCAGAGGCGACAAGGTAGTGGCTCAGATAACGAAATATCCTGAGAGAGGAAGCAAGGCAGAGGGCCGTATCGTCGAGATAATAAGCAGGGCAGGAAAGCCCGGCGGAGATATCAAAGCAATAGCCAGAAACTACGGCATGAGAGAGACTTTCCCAAGCCGTGCAGCAGCAGAAGCTAAAGCCGTGAGCAAAAGAGGGATACGTGACAAAGACCTTAAAGGCAGACGTGACCTCAGGGCTGATACTATCTTCACCATAGACGGAGCAGATTCAAAGGACTTTGATGATGCTGTATCCATAAAGAAACTGGAAAACGGCAACTGGCTGCTGGGAGTCCATATCGCCGATGTAGCACATTACGTAGCGGAAGGCGGTGCTCTTGACAAGGAGGCCCTGGAAAGAGGCACAAGCGTCTACCTGCTGGATCAGGTGATCCCGATGCTTCCGAAGGCCCTTTCCAACGGCATATGCAGCCTCAACCCCGGAGAAGACAGGCTGGCCCTTTCTGTAGACATGGAGCTGACGCCTGAAGGAGAGCTGGCAGGGCATGAGATCTACGAGAGCGTGATACATTCCAAAGCACGCCTCGTATACGACGATATATCCGATATGCTGGAAAATCATGACCCGGATATGATGGAGAAATATGCAGATATCAAAGACGATATATTCGCCATGGGGCAGCTGGCGGCAAAGCTCAGGGAAAAACGCAGCGAGAGAGGAAGCCTTGACTTCGATCTCGATGAAGCACATATCACACTGAACGACAAAGGTATACCTGTGGGTGTGGATATAACCCAGAGAAGGACGGCCAACAAACTGATAGAAGAATTCATGCTTCTTGCCAACGAGACCGTTGCAGAGCATTTTTACTGGCTCGAAGTACCGTTCATATACAGAGTCCATGAGAAACCTGCACTGGAAAAAATGGAACAGCTGAAGATATTCTTAAGAAGCATGGGCATGACGCTGAGAGGCAGTATTGACAGCGTACATCCACGGGTGCTCAGCAGCATACTCAAAAGCGTGGAAGGCAAGCCGTCAGAAGGCGTTGTGAACACAGTCACATTAAGATCCATGCAGAAAGCTTTTTACGGCACGAGCTGTGAAGGGCATTTCGGTCTTGCACTTAAATATTACTGCCACTTCACGTCCCCTATAAGGCGGTATCCTGATCTGATGATCCACAGGATAATAAAGTCAGTGCTGAAAGATGGAGTGACTTCAAAAAGCATGAAGCATTACAGAGAGACTGCAGATGAGATCGCAGACCAGTCATCAGCAGCAGAGCGTATGGCTGTAGAAGTCGAACGTGAAGTCGAAAAGCTGAAAAAAGCAGAATATATGTCGTATCATATAGGCGAGGTATATGACGGCATCATCAGCGGCACGACTAACTTCGGTATATATGTGCAGCTTGAGAATACCATAGAAGGTCTTGTGAGGATAGAAGACCTGTGGGATGATTACTATGTATATATCCCGGAACAGTATGCACTCCAGGGAGAACACAGCAAGAAAATGTACAAGCTGGGAGACAGTATAAAGATAGTAGTCGATAATGTGGATATCCAGCGCCATGAGATAGACTTCCAGCTTGCAGACTGATACGGATCACTGAGATCCTACGTATACCGCAGCGATCATATCATCTGGGTGCCGGGGGCGCAGCTTATAGCTGACAGAGCGTCTCCGGCCTCGTCTATGAGAACTGTTTTCAGAGCCATATCACCCAGGGAAAGGACTCCCGCCAGCTTTGAATTTTCAATGACAGGGAGTCTGCGTATCTGCCGTGTTGCAAAAATAAGAGCAGCGTCATGTATGTTTGTGTCAGGAGTCACTGTTTCAGGGTCTGACGTCATGATGCTGCCGCATGTCATGTCTTTCAGTGACGGAGCTCCTTTTTCCAGGGAAGACAGAGCTCTGAGGACTATGTCACGGTCGGTTATGACACCTTTCAGCTCTCCTCTGCTGCTGCACACAGGCAGCATACCTATATTTTCTTTTCTCATTTCACCGGCAGCCAGCAGCACCGGAGTATCTTCACTGACACATACGATATCAGTACTCATAAGTTCACTTACTTTCATAACGGTCTCCTTTACCTTTTATCTCTGATATTAGGATTGCCGTTTTTTCGTTAATTATCGCTCTTTGCCCCAGAAATTCCTGGTGAAAAGTATTATAACGGTGAAAAGTTCCAGTCTGCCTATTATCATCAGGGCACTCAGGTAGATCTTGAGCGCAGGATGGAAATATGAAAAATTGCCCAGGGAAGCAGTTTCTCCGAAAGCAGAGCCGGTATTTGAAAGCATCGCAAGCACTGACGTGAAAGATGTTTCCAGGTCTATCCCCTGTAAACACAGTACGATGCACGAAGAAATCAGCATCAGCATGAATGTCAGTATAAAGACCGTTATACCGGAAACGACAGGCGCAGATACAGGATTTTTTCCAAGTTTCACTGCGACTACAGAGCGGGGATGTATGCGTTTTACACAGCCTCTGCCGATAAGTTTCAGCATCACCAGTACACGTATGACTTTGATGGAGCCAGATGTGGAAGCTGCACAGCCGCCTGCGAACATAAGTATCATCAGCGTCATCTGGCATGTCGACGGCCAGACTGTATACGGTGAACGGGAATAGCCTGAAGTTGTGGACATACTTACCACCTGGAAGAATGAATCCCGCAGCGAATCAGACAGAGAGCTGTCGCTGTTGAAGAAAAGACCGGCAGTGCATATCAGTACAGAAACACCGATCATTATGAGATAGGCTCTCAGTTCGATATCCTTGATTATATATGAGATCTTGCCGGTGGCGAGATAATGATACAGTACGAAATTCACTGACGCCAGTATGCAGAATACACATATGACAACTTCGACATATACGCTGTTGTAGTATGCGATACCTTCAGGGTGCACCATAAGACCGCCTGTACTGATACTGCCCATGGTAGTGATGAGCGCATCAAAAGCGGGCATTTTTCCGGACAGCATCAGCATGAAAAATTCGATGAGAGTGAATGCGAAATATGTGATATACAGTATCTTGGCAGAATCGCTTATCCTGACTGTCATCTTTTCCAGCACAGGTCCCGGAGTCTCAGCTCTTGCGATAAACTGTCCGTTGATGCCCAGCGCCGGCAGTATTGATATGACGAATACAAGTATTCCCATACCTCCGAGCCAGTGGGATATGGCTTTCCAGAGGATCAGCGCATGGGAAAGGGCCGCATGGCTGGCGGAGCAGCCAGTAGTGGTGAATCCTGAAGTGGATTCAAAGAATGCAGTGGTGAAACTGTCTGTGAATCCTGAAAAATAGTAGGGGAAAGCTCCCAGAAACGATGAAAGTACCCAGCAGCAGGTCACGATGATATAACCCTCCCTGGGTCTGAATCTGGCGTACTTTGAACTGAGTGTAGCGGACAGGAACGCACCTGCCAGTATTATCACCGGTGCACATTTTCTGAAAGCCTGTGCACTGTCATGGTCACCTGAAGCTTCGGCATACACCCATGGTATCACCATTGATATACCGATGATAAGGATGATCACTCCAAGTATACGTATTATAGCTTTGTAGTTTATAACAGCTCTTGACATCTGTACCTCCGGCTGAAAATATTTCTAATGATCAGGATTCCAGAACCTCGGGAATATGAGGATGAACATAGTGTAAAGTTCAAGCCTTCCTGCCAGCATATATATTGAAAGCACCAGTTTTGAAAGCGAGGACATACCTGCGAATGTTTCAGATGGTCCGATGGAACCGAATCCCGGGCCGACATTCCCCAGGCATGTTATAACTGATGAAAAGCATGTAGTCATGTCTGCATTCTCGAAAGATATGATGAACGCACCGGCAAACACCAGTATGATATACAGGAATGTATGGTTTGCAATGGCTGATACTGTATCGCTGGATACAGTCCTGCCATTGAGCTTTACACTTTCTATGACATTGGGATGAAGCTTGGTGGCGATACCTCTTCTGATGAGTTTCAGCAGTACAGCCACTCTTATCACTTTGAGACCGCCGCCTGTGGATGATGAACATCCTCCTATGAACATCAGCATAAGTATCAGCGCCTGGCAAACGGCAGGCCATGTCTCATAGTCGGCAGTAGAATATCCGGTGGTCGTCAGTATTGACGCAACCTGGAAAAACGCATCCGACAGCGCCAGCTTCACGGAATCATAGGTGCCGCTTATCATCAGGACTGCAAATATTAACACTGAAACGCTGAAGAATATAATCATGTAAAGTCTCAGCTCGAAATCCTCGAACATGGAGCGGATGCCGTTCCTGAATGCTGTGAAGAACAGGTTGAAGTTTATGCCGCACAGCACCATGAACACTGTGATCACGATATTGATATAGAGGCTGTTGAAATGTCCGATGCTTGAATTGTATGATGACAGACCTCCCGTGCCGACAGAGCCGAAGGTGTGTATCAGCGCATCGTAAAGATCCATGCCTCCGAAGAGCAGCAGGATCGTTTCGACTATAGTGAAAACAAGATATATGATATACAGCCTTTTGGCTGTATCGGACATCTTGGGTGTGATCTTGTCAAGGGAAGGTCCCGGTGCTTCGGATACTGCTATATTCTGCCCGCTTATGCCCAGCGACGGCATAAGAGCGATAGCGAATACCAGTATCCCCATACCGCCTATCCAGTGGGTGAAGGAACGCCAGAACAGTATGCCTTTCGGCAGTATTTCGATATCGGTCAGTATGGTGGAGCCGGTGGTGGAAAATCCTGAACACGATTCAAAAAAAGCATCGAAAGGATCAGGTATCGTCCCGGTGGCGATGAAAGGCAGCGCACCTATGGCGGCCGCCAGGAGCCAGCATATCGTGACTATAAGAAAACCATCCCTTACTTTCAGCTGTTTCACAGATCTGGAACACAGCTTTATCAGTATGATACCGACTATGAAGCACAGCATCATTATGAGAAAGAACGGTCTGTATACAGACTCGTCATCGTATATAAGCGATACTACAAAAGACGGTGACATAGCCATACTTATCACCGCCAGATTTATACCTATTATCCTGAAAACAGAACTTAAACTCAGATTCATGACAATCCTCCGGGTCACTTCCTGAACAGACTGAAACGTCCGGATTCCTTGAGAAGTTTTTCTGTGCTTGAAATATCGCTGAGAAGACTCAGGAGTATCACTTTGTCGTCTTCGAGTATCACCGTGTCTCCGTCAGGGATTATCACTTTCGAACCTCTGTGTATGGCAGCTATTATGATGCTGTCAGGCAGTTTCAGTTCTTTGAGCGGTCTGCCGATTATCTTCATGTGTGAAGTGGCGATGATCTCCATTATCTCAGCCTGACCCTGTATAAGCTGGGAAGACAGGACTTTCTTGGAGCCCTGCACGAAACGCATGATATTGCTGGTGGTTATATCCAGCGGGTTCAGAGCCATATCGATACCCATGCGGGAAATTATCTGTGCGTAGCTTGTCCTGCTGACTTTGGCTATGACTTCCTCTACGCCGTGCTGTTTGGCAGTGAGTGCCAGAAGAAGATTGTCTTCATCATAGCCTGTCGCCGTTACGACAGCATCCATGAGATCGAGATTTTCATCTTCCAGAAGAGAAAGATCCGTAGCATCACCATGGAGTATCATGACGTCTTCAAGATGCGTCGAGAGATAGTGGCAGCGTTCCTTTTCCTTTTCGATGACCTTTACAGCAGCACCGAATTCCGCCAGTCTTTCAGCAAGATAGAATCCTGTCTTGCCGCCGCCTATTATCATCACCTTCTGGATATCGGTATACTTGCCGCGCTCATGGACTTTGCTGTTGAGCTCAAGTATAGAGCCTTTCTCACCCATGACATAGAGACAGTCGTCTTCCAGTATCTCTGTTTCTCCGTGGGGTATGATGACCTTGCCGTTTCTGGAGATACCAACGATGAGCATATCAGGAAGTATAGCAGGGACTTCGTTTATAGGGTGACCGATGAGTTTAGGGTATTTGTCTGCATCGAATTCTATCAGGGATGCATTGCCACTTGAGAAAATACCGTTGCTGAGCGTATATTTTTCTGCAAGATACTTGTAAATTTCAAGAGTTATACCCAGATCCGGGTTAACTATATGATCGATACCCATGGCATCTTTGATAAAAGTAAGCTGCTGCATATGCTCCGGATCACGGACCCTGGCTATGACCTTTTTGCAGCCCAGTTTTTTGGCAAAGGATGCTATGACTATATTGGATTCATCATTGCCTGTACATGCTATAAGGAAATCATAGGAAGATATGTTTATACGTCTCAGTATCCTTGTCTCCTTGGCATTGGCGTTGATAGTCATGACATCGTACATGGAATTGACTTTCTGGAGCCATGACTCATTTGTATCTATGATCGTTACGGCGTGGTCTCCGCCAAGCAGAGCATCAAGAACTTTTGTGCCAAGTTTGCCGGCGCCAACGATTACTACTTTCATTTGTTTAACCTCATAATCTTGAATACTGTCCGGAACCCTGTAAAAAACACAGTCCAAACATCATCATTGTACCACTAACGGCTGAAATTACAATATATATTTGCAAGAATCATGCAAATATATTAAAATAAAAAAGAAAAAAGATTCATTTAGAAAGGGCGCAGTTTTATGAAGAGAAAAAGATTCACAGGAGGCGTACTCGAAAGCAACGGGTATGTGGTTTACAATAACGAGGGTGGAAACTGCATAATAATAGATCCGGGCTATTCGCCGAAAGTATTCCTGGATTTCATGAAAAAGACCGGTCTGACGCTCAAAGGCATAGTGCTGACGCACCACCATTACGATCATACAGGGGCGGTGAAGCGCATCAGCAGCGAAACAGGATGCCCTGTATATCTTCATAGAGAGGACTGCGACATGTACGGTGAGCCGGTGGATTTTTACATGGAGGACGGCGATGTCATAGACGTGGACGGCATATCGCTGCAGGTGATCCATACTCCGGGACATACCAGAGGCAGTGTTTGCATATATTCAGAGAAGGACAGAGTGTGTTTCACAGGAGACACCATATTCAATGTGGATCTTGGGCGCACCGACCTTGAAGACGGCTCAGAGGATCAGATGATAAGGTCCGTCACTGAGATCATCGACAGATGGCCCAACGACATAATGATATATCCGGGTCATGGAGACGGATGCACCATGAAAAAAGCAAGGCAGATAAACCGGGAGTTCACAGATATAATAAAAAGATACGGCAAAGGAGATCAGAGCAGATGACGATAAAACTTGTAGCACTGGATCTTGACGGGACTACTCTGAACAATGACAGAGTGATAAGCGAACGCACGAGAAAGGCGTTCAGTGAGGCAGACGCCAGAGGCGTGAACATAGTGATAGCTACGGGACGTCCGTTTTCGGCGCTTCCGAAGGATGTGTTCGAGATAGACGCCATAAGGTATGTGCTGACATCCAACGGAGCATCGATAACAGACCTCAGGGAAAACAGGACATTTTACGAGAACTGTCTGTCACCGGCTGCAGTGGAGAATGCAGTAGCGCTTCTGAGGACGCATCCGTATATAATAGAATGTTTTATCAAAGGCACTGCATACATCGAAAAATGGTATTACGAGCAGGTGGAGCGGACCCATGAGAGTTTCAAGAGCGTCAGCTACATACTTGAGACCCGAAATCCAATCGATGGTATATACGATTTCATGCTGGAAAATAAAAATCACATAGAGAATATAAATGTCAACTTCGAAGATGTTTCAGAGAAACCGGCGATGAAAGAAAAGCTTCTGAGACTCCCTGAAACTACGATAACCAGTTCGTTCCCGCATAACCTGGAGATCGGAGGCGCCACTACCAGCAAGGCGCAGGCGCTGTCCGAGATGGGCAGGCTCCTTGGCATAACCGCCGGAGAAATGATGGCGGCAGGAGACAGTCCCAATGATATAGCAATGCTGAAAGCAGTAGGATTCCCTGTGGCAGTGGGGAACGCCGAGGACGAAGTAAAGGCAGCAGCGAGATATGTAGCGCCGCCTAACTACGAGGATGGCGTTGCAGAGGCTATCGAGAAATTCGTGCTTGTATAAAGAACAAAAGCGGCTTCGCCGCCTGTTATCATATGGAGCTTTTGCTGATATTCCTGTGTTATAAAATATAATGACCCCGTTGAGGCACATACAGTGCAGCACCGGGGTCTTCGTATATGATGGAAAGTGCAGCATCGAGGGATCATGGCAGTTCCCTGTTTACTGAAAATACCAAAGCAAGTTCCGCCTGGAAGCATCCGGCGGAATTTTTCTTTGTTGTTCAGGTATTTAAAATACAATAAAAAGAATAAATGTAAAAAAATGCTTGACAAATAATGTAAAATAACGTATGATTCAGATGTAAAATAATGTAAGGCCATCGAACTCGAAGAGGTGAACATATGAACAGAAGAGAATTTGGAGAATTCGGCGAGAACATAGCCGTACAGTATCTTGAAAATGATGGATACAAGATAATCTGCAGGAACTACAGATGCAGATCCGGAGAGATAGACATCATAGCAGGCAAGCACGACAGATTGAGTTTCATAGAAGTCAAGACAAGGAGCAGCTTTGAATACGGTCGTCCCTGCGAGTCTGTGGACGACAGGAAGAAGAAGCATATCAGGGCAGCAGCCATGTCGTATCTCAGGGAAATGAAGGCCAGCGGATATGCTCCTGTGGATATACGCTTTGACGTCATGGAGGTGACGATAGAACATATCGGTAATGCATTCTGATAAAGACGGGAGGAGTCGGACTTGCTTTCGAGAATAAGAACAGCGACCCTCGTAGGGGTAAAGGGGTATCCTGTCACAGTAGAGACAGACATACACAGCGGTATGCCTAATTTCAGTATAGTAGGACTTGCAGACACGACTATCAGGGAGTCATACAGCAGAGTCAGACCGGCAGTGGTCAATTCCGGATACAGCTTTCCGGACAGGAAGATAACTGTGAACCTGGTACCGGCAGGAAGACCGAAGGAAGGGAGCCATTTCGATCTGCCGATAGCGCTGGGTCTGATAATGCAGGGACATGGCATATATGATACAGATGACACAGCTTTTTTCGGAGAGCTTTCCCTGGACGGCAGGCTTAACAGGATAAAAGGAGCACTGCCGCTGGCAATGTGCATGAGAAAGGCAGGGATCAGGAATATAGTACTGCCGGAGAGCAATGCGGAGGAAGCGTCTATCATCGAAGATATCAATATATACGCTGCAAAAGATCTGCGGGAGGCTGCATCGTTTCTGTCAGGCTGTACAGACAAAGGCATATATAAAAGGAAGAAAAAATATATCAGCAGAGAATACGATAATGATTTTTCCCAGGTCATAGGCCAGGAAAGTGCCAAGCGAGCCATAGTGATAGGTGCTGCAGGAAGCCACGGACTTCTGTTCATGGGAGGACCGGGATGCGGCAAGACCATGCTGGCTAAGCGGATACCCTCAGTGCTGCCGGATCTCAGTTATGAAGAAAAGCTGGAGATAACCGGAATATACAGTGTAGCAGGGCTGCTCAGCGACGAAGAACCTGTCATTACAAGAAGGCCTTTCCGCAGCCCGCATCATACCATATCCGCAGCATGTCTTACAGGCGGCGGACTGAAACCGAGGCCGGGTGAGATGTCTCTGGCCCACGGCGGCGTGCTTTTCCTTGATGAACTTGGTGAATTCGACGCACGGGCAGTGGACGCCATGAGACAGCCTGCTGAAGACGGATTCGTCAGAGTCAGCAGGAACATGGACGAGATGATATTCCCCGCCGATACGATGATAGTTGCGGCTGCCAATCCGTGCAAATGCGGATATCTGTGGGATGAGAGACGGATTTGTACATGCAGCAGGAAACAGCTGGAGGCGCACAGAAGGAGACTTGCAGGACCGTTTTCGGACAGGATAGACATGCATATAAAAGTCATGCCGATAGAAAAAGAAGCTATAACGCTGGTGGGGACAGACTGCCATGGATCAGAGACCGTCGGCACGACGTCGGAGGCGATGAGGTCGCAGGTCATGGCAGCCCGGCAGATACAGCAGATACGCTATGAAGGAACAGGATACAAGAACAACGGCAGTCTCGATGAGAAAGGTATAGGGATTTACTGCAGGCTGGATGCTAACTGCAGGAACCTGCTGGACAGCGCCTATGAGAAGTACGGACTGAGCATGAGAGCATATATGAAGATACTGAAGATATCCAGGACCATCGCAGACCTTTCAGGTGAAGATGACATCAGGTGCGAGCATGTTGCAGAGGCGCTTGTTTACAGGATAACGGAATGGGACAGGAATATAATATGATAGAGAAGGTAACCATAGATATGCCGGTATATCCAGGGCTTCTGCGGGAGATCAAGGATCCGCCCCGGCAGCTTTACTGCCTTGGGAATGTTTCGCTGCTGAGCAGCAGATGTGCAGCTGTCGTAGGCTCAAGAAAATCCACCCGGTACGGCAGGAAGACGGCTGAAGACATAGCTGCAAGGCTCTCGGCAGACGGCATAACTGTAGTGAGCGGAATGGCTCTTGGCATAGATACAGCGGCACATACAGGTGCGCTTGGGTCAGGGGGAGGTACCATCGCTGTTTTAGGCTGCGGTCCGGATGTATGTTATCCGCCGGAAAACGCCAGACTGAAGAAAGAGATAGAAACTGCAGGTCTTGTAATATCGGAATATCCTCCAGGCACGAAACCGCAGCGATATCATTTCCCGCAGCGAAACAGGATCATAAGTGGACTTTCAGAGCTGACAGCAGTGGTACAGGCAGGAAGGAGCAGCGGAGCACTGATAACTGCTGAGCTTGCAGCGGAGCAGGGCCGTGAGGTATGCGCTGTGCCGGGGAATATCGACAGCAGTTTCAGTATCGGCAGCAATAAACTGATCAAAGATGGTGCATGCCCGGTGATATCCACAGGGGACATATCAGCGATGATGGGTGTGGACAGACCTGCGGACAGCGAGATCAGAAAATGTCTAAGCGGCATCGAACAGGAGATATATCATCTTCTCGAAGGGTACGGCGAACTTACGATAGACGACCTGTCGATACTGACAGGAAGCGCCCCGGGATATATCAGCAGTGTAGTCACTGTTATGGAGATGAAAGGGTTCGTTTTTTCGGACCTTGGCAAAATTTTTGTTGCAAAAGACTGAATATATACATATAATTAAGGATTAGAAACAACTGTTGATATAAAAGGGAGGAGTTTTCATGGCAGCGGCGAAAAAAATACTTGTAATTGTAGAGTCGCCATCGAAGGCTAAAACAATAGGCAAATTCCTGGGTTCACGCTACAAAGTGATAGCATCTGTAGGTCACGTCAGGGATCTGCCGAAAAGCAAACTGGGAATCGATATTGACAACGACTTTGAACCCCGTTACATATCCATACGGGGCAAAGGCGATATAATAAAATCACTTAAAAAAGAAGCGAAAAACGCTTCCAAAGTTTATCTCGCAACCGACCCTGACCGTGAGGGAGAAGCTATATCATGGCATCTGGCATACCTTCTTGGTATAGACCAGACCACGCCATGCAGGATAGTGTTCAATGAAATCACGGAAAAGGCTATAAAAAATGCGATAAAGAATCCGAGACCTGTGGATCTGAGACTCGTTGATGCCCAGCAGGCAAGAAGAGTGCTGGACAGACTTGTGGGATATCAGATAAGCCCGCTTCTGTGGCGAAAGATACGCAGAGGTCTCAGTGCCGGACGTGTCCAGTCTGCAGCACTTAAAATAATCTGTGACAGAGAGAATGAGATAAAGGCTTTCAAACCGCAGGAATACTGGACGATAACAGCGGATTTCAAAAAGGACAGAAAATTCACTGCAAAACTTACCGAATATAAAGGAAAGAAATTAACGATAGAAAACAAAGCGCAGAATGATGCTGTACTGGCGGAGCTGAAAACCGGCAGTTATGTTCTTTCTGCCCTCGAAGAGAAGGACAGGCTCAGAAGACCGATGCCGCCGTTCACCACAAGCAGCCTTCAGCAGGATGCTGCAAACAAGCTGAATTTCACCACAAAGAAGACAATGCTTGTAGCACAGCAGCTTTACGAAGGTGTGGAGATCAAGGGGCGAGGTACTGTGGGTCTTGTTTCATATATAAGAACCGACTCTGTCAGGATATCCGATGAGGCCAAGGCAGCTTCGAAAGAATTCATAACAGAGAACTTCGGCAGCGAATATTATGCAGGGACAGTCTTTTCCAACAAAAAGAAAGATATCCAGGACGCCCACGAAGCTATAAGGCCCAGCCATATGGAGATCGTACCTGACAGCATAAAAGAACTGGTGACAAAGGATCAGTATAACCTTTACAGGCTTATCTGGAACAGATTCATGGCCAGCCAGATGTCGCCGGCTAAATTCAAGGCTGTCAGTGCAGTCATCGTGAACGGCGACTATTCGTTCAAGGCAACAGGTTCAAAACTGCTGTTCGATGGTTTCCTGAAGGTTTACTCACCGGGCAAGGATAACGATGAAGACAAATGGCTGCCGCATCTTGAGAAGGGCGAGACGCTAAGGCCAGTGGACGTCAAAGGAGAACAGAGTTTCACCCAGCCTCCTGCAAGGTTCACAGAAGCCAGTCTTGTAAAGGATCTGGAAGAAAAGGATATAGGCAGACCGAGTACCTATGCGCCTATAGTGGCGACCCTTTCGGACAGGAAATATATAGTCAAAGAAAAGAAATCTCTTGTTCCTACAGAGCTGGGATTCATCGTCACCGAAATGATGGAGCAGTATTTCAAGGAGATAGTCGATACAGGCTTTACGGCGCAGATGGAAGAGAATCTCGATGATATAGAGGCTAAAGGAACAGAGTGGAAGAGTGTCATACGTGACTTCTACGGTACGCTCAAAGAAGAGCTGGAGGTCGCAGACAATGAAATCCAGAAAGTAGAATTCGAAGTTGAGCTTACAGGCGAGAACTGTGAGAAGTGCGGCAAGCCGATGGCTGTCAAATACGGCAGGTTCGGTCCTTTTGCGGCATGTACAGGATACCCTGAGTGCAAGAACACCAAGCCTATAGTCAAGACGATAGATGTCAAATGCCCTGAATGCGGCAAGGATATCGTCGCAAGAAAAAGCAAAAAAGGCAGGGTGTTCTACGGATGCAGCGGATATCCGGAATGTACCCAGTCATTCTGGAACAAGCCTGTAAACAAAAAGTGTCCGAAATGCGGATCTCTCCTTGTGGAGAAGAAAACGAAGGACAGCCAGTATGCATGCTCTAACAGCGAGTGTGATTATAAGGAATAAGGAGGTAATTTATATGGGACAGTTTCATGCGACAACTATCGTAGCAGTCAGACGAAGCAAAGACGATATATGCATCGGAGGCGACGGACAGGTCACGATGGGTGAAACAGCCATAATGAAGAATGGTGCAAAAAAAGTAAAGAAAATATACAGGAATTCGATAATAACAGGATTCGCAGGTTCTGTGGCAGATGCATTCTCGCTGACAGAGAAATTCGAAAGCAAGCTGGATGAACACGGCGGCAATCTCAAGAGGGCTGCAGTGGCACTGGCGCAGCTCTGGCGTTCAGACAAGGCGGCAAGGAACCTTGAGGCTCTCATGATCGTAGCCGACAAGGAAGATCTGCTTGTGATCTCCGGTACAGGAGAAGTTATCGAACCGGACCAGCCTTTCGTAGCAATAGGCTCAGGCGGCAACTACGCATATGCGGCAGCCAATGCACTTTACAACAATACAGAGCTTGGTGCCGAAGATATAGTGAGAAAATCGCTTGAGATCGCAGCATCGATATGTGTATATACTAATGACAATATTTCAGTAGAAAAATTATAGGAGGTGTGCAAATGGCTAATAAATTATATCAGATGACACCTAAAGAGATCGTACAGGAACTTGATAAATATATAATCGGACAGGACGAAGCCAAGAAATCCGTAGCTATAGCCCTGAGAAACAGATACAGGAGAAGCCTGCTGTCCGATGAGCTGAGAGAGGAGATAACTCCTAAGAACATACTGATGATGGGACCTACAGGATGCGGTAAGACCGAGATCGCAAGGAGACTTGCCAAACTGATGGATGCACCGTTCGTCAAGGTGGAGGCTACCAAATTCACTGAAGTCGGATATGTAGGCAGGGATGTGGATTCGATGATACGTGATCTTGTTGAGGCGTCTATCAGGATCACAAAACAGTCTATGCTGGAGGAAAAGTATTCCATAGCTGACGAGATCGTTGAAGAGAAGATAATCGAAGCTATAATCCCTGGCAAAAAAAAGAAAACAGAGTCCGGCAAGAACAGAGGACCTTTCGATTTCATCCTGGGAAACAGCGGTTATCTTAGCCAGAAGGAAGAGTACGAACAGCAGCAACAGCAGCAGGCAGCACTGGAAGGCGAAGGCATGGATACTGAGCTTGCCAGGGAGCAGGTGAAGCAGCAGCTCAAGGAAGGTCTTCTGGAAGACCAGTATATAGAGATACAGGTGACAGAGTCGCCAAAGACCAACCAGCTGGATCTTGGCAATGAGAGTATGAGCATCGCCATCGGCAATATATTCGGCGATATGGCTCCGAAAAAAACAAAAACAAAGAAGGTCAAGGTCAAAGAAGCCAGAAAGATACTCCGTGAGGAAGAGGCCCAGAACCTCATAGATATGGATCAGGTCACAGATGATGCGCTGCATAATGCCGAGCAGAACGGTATCATATTCATAGATGAGATAGACAAGATAGCATCAGGTTCAGGTTACAGGAGCGGAGCCGATGTTTCCAGGGAAGGCGTCCAGAGGGATATACTGCCTATCGTCGAGGGAAGTGTTGTCAATACCAAGCACGGACCTGTCAAGACAGATCATATCCTGTTCATAGGTGCAGGCGCATTCCATACAGCCAAACCTACAGACCTAATACCTGAACTGCAGGGTCGTTTCCCTATCAGAGTGGAACTTGAGAACCTCGACAAAGATACATTCGTCAAGATACTCACTGTTCCTGAAAACGCTCTTCTCAAACAGCACAAAGCTCTGCTTGAGACAGAAGGCGTTGGCATCGAGTTCACAGATGGAGCTGTAGACGAGATCGCAGAGATGGCGTTCATGATGAACGAGCAGACTGAGAATATCGGTGCAAGACGTCTCCATACCATACTGGAGAAGCTGCTGGAAGACATATCTTTCAATATACCGGATATCGATGACGAGAAGATAGTCATAGATCAGGAATACGTCAAAGAAAAATTCGAAGAGAAGATACATCCGGAGGATATCGACAGATATATACTGTAGAAGAAATCTGCGGCAGAAATTTTCTTCCGGTTAGTACAGAAAACAGCAACATAAACAATATGATACTGCTCTGTAACGATTCGATCACAGATAAACGTTGCAGAGCAGTTTTTTTAAAAACATCAAAACAGCAAAATAGTATTATTTTTTCGGCATACAAGACAAAAAGATACGAAAAATCATAAAATATAAAAGCAAGTT
Source organism: uncultured Clostridia bacterium (assembly GCA_934277495.1). Taxonomy (GTDB): domain Bacteria; phylum Bacillota; class Clostridia; order Peptostreptococcales; family Anaerovoracaceae; genus Lentihominibacter. The sequence continues at coordinate 18,498 of CAKQUI010000014.1, forward strand.
TGTGTCAATTGTGTGAAAGGTGGAAACTTTTTCGAAAAGTCTAAATAAATGTATTGTCTTGTTAAAAAAAAGACGGTATAATATAGGCTGAGCTTACAAAATAAATTTAATCAATAGTTGAGGTATAGTATGAGTGATATTTTAAACAAAGTGAGAAAACTGAACTGGCTTTTACAGGAAAGCCCTACCGGTGCATTTTCATTCAATGACATGTGCGGTATTTTAAGCGACCTTATGGATTCGAACGTATATGTTCTTACTGCCAAAGGTAAAGTTATCGGAGTAAACTACAAGATCAGATCCGACAGTTTCGCCATCCCGGATCCAGAGACAGGTACAGAGACACTCCCTGCAGAATACAACCAGGAACTGATGAGTGTCAGAGAGACTACAGCCAATCTGTCAGGTGAAGAGGCTCTGAAGGTGTTCAAATACGATTATGATACATCGGACAAGCTTCACACTATAATCCCTATCGTGGGAGGCGGCAAGAGATGGGGTACTCTGGTGATGACAAGATATACACCGGCGTTCACTGATGAGGATCTTGTTCTCGGAGAATACGGAGCTACTGTAATAGGTCTGGAGATCCAGAGACAGAAGTCGCTTGAAGAAGAAGAAGAAGAAAGGCAGATCGCAATGGTGCAGATGGCCATAGGCACACTGTCTTATTCAGAAGTAGAGGCTGTACAGCAGATATTTGCAGAGCTGGACGGCAATGAAGGCCTTCTGGTAGCCAGCAAGATAGCAGACCGTTCAGGCATCACAAGATCGGTAATAGTCAATGCACTCAGGAAACTGGAAAGTGCCGGTGTTATCGAATCACGTTCTCTCGGCATGAAGGGAACAAGGATCAAGATCATCAACGACAAGTTCAAGGACGAGCTTGCCAAGATGAAGATGTAGCAGACAGTCTGCATATCAAAACTCAAAAACGTAACAAAGAAAACCTGCGCTGCATATCAATGTAGTACGCAGGTTTTTTTCTGCCTGCAGATATGGAGGCATGCGATGAAATGCTGCAGCAGGAGAAAAAAGAACAGAATCAGACGCAGACCCAGGAAGGCTTCAGCAGTGGCTCTCGCCGTTTTTGCCGCAGTTTTCATATCAGCGCTTTGCATGATGCACAGCATAGTGGGACCGAACATAGAAGAGACAGCACGCATTAAGGCGACTGCGATAGTATCGAGGACTGTGAATCAGGCCCTGGCTGAAGAACTTGAAAAAATAAATGACGGCGACAGTCTGTTTGACGAAAAGAGGAACGGCAGCGGGACACTTGAAATGGTCCAGGCAGATTCAGTGCGCATCAATATGCTGATGTCGCAGCTTTCCATGAATATACAGGATCGTTTTTCGGATATGGGCAGAGAGGATTTCCTGGTGTCGCTTGGTACGCTTCTGGGCAGCAGAGTGCTTTCCCAGACAGGACCTTATGTCACAGTTACAGTAGTTCCTATGAGCGTATCATCCATGGATTTCAAAACGGAATTCGAGACACAGGGCATAAACCAGACAAAATACAAGATATATGTGATCCTGGAATGTCGTGTGAAAATGCTGGCGCCTTTTTCCACAGGGATATTCAAAACAAAGAACACAGTCCTCGCAGCTGAGACCGTTATACTTGGCAGTGTGCCGGACAGTTATGTGCAGGTGCCGAAAGATGACATACTCGATGCCACATGATGCTGACAGGCAGCAGACTGCAGGCAGGACAGAAACATTGACAGATGCACATATCACATGAATGTGGTATTATATAAGCATGCTTAGATTTAACGAAAACAATGAGATAATACAGGACGAAAACTACAGAGGCATCATCGTAGGACTTCAGCTCAAAGAGGATATCACATATTCCATGGATGAGCTGCAGGGACTGGCAGAGGCAGACAATGTCGAAGTCATCGGCCGCATCATACAGTCGCTGGAAAAACCAAATACAGCGACCCTCATAGGCAAAGGCAAGGTGGAGGAGCTTGCTGAAATGTGCCGCAATATGGAGGCCGACATGGTGATATTCGATACAGAACTGTCGGGCGTGCAGATAAGAAACCTTGAGGATGTCACAGGAGTCAGAGTCATAGACAGGACGATACTGATCCTTGATATATTTGCAGACAGAGCAGTTTCCAAAGAAGGAAAACTTCAGGTGGAGCTGGCGCAGCTCCAGTACAGGATGCCAAGGCTGACAGGTTTCGGAAGATCCCTTTCAAGACTTGGAGGCGGCATAGGCACAAGAGGTCCCGGAGAAAAGAAACTGGAGACCGACAGGCGCCATATCGCAGGCAGGATAGACGACATCAAGGCAGAACTTCGCAAACTCGGGAAAACAAGGCAGCTTCAGCGCAGCAGCAGAGAAAGATCCGGGATTCCTGTAGTGGCTCTGGTGGGATATACCAACTCAGGCAAGTCAGCCATAATGAACAGACTGCTGGCCGTTTCTGAAAAAGAAGACAAGACAGTGGATTCAAAGGACATGCTTTTTGCGACGCTCGACACCCAGCACCGAAAGATAACGCTGGAGCAGGGCAGTGAATTCATACTGATAGATACGGTCGGCTTTGTCAGCAAACTGCCCCACGGACTTGTGGAAGCATTCAAATCCACGCTGGAAGAAGTGAAATATGCCGATCTGCTGATACATGTGGTGGACAGCTCATACGAAAACTATGACTTCCACATGGATATAACGGATCGTGTCATATCGCAGCTTGGCGCAGGCGACAAGAACCGCATCACCGTGTACAATAAAGCAGACATAGCAGTAAATGAGCCGGTGGACGCCAGCGGAGGCAAGTCCATATGCATATCCGCAAAAACAGGATATCATGTCGATGAGCTCATAAAGATGATAAAGGAAGAAATCTTCGGCAGCAGGATAAAGACCAGACTCCTTATCCCATATGACAAAGGCAGCGCAGTATCATATCTGTGCGATAACGCCAGCATATCGTCAATAAGATATGAAGCGGAAGGCACAGTCCTCGAAGGCGAATTTTCACAGGAAGATTTCGGGAAATACAGGAAATATGAAATTATATAACACAGTAAGAAATGAAGCAGAAGCTTCTCAGATAATAGAAAAATCAAAGTTCACAGCACATGTCAGACCAGTGCAGACACGGGAGGAGGCAGAAAGTTTCATAACTGAAATAAAAAACAGCTACAAGGACGCTACACACAATGTCCCGGCCATGGTCATAGGAGACAAGTTCCAGATACAGTGGGCCAGCGACGACGGAGAACCCCAGGGCACATCCGGAGCACCCATCGTGCAGATGCTGGTCAAGGAAGAGATAACGAATGTAGTCATAGTAGTAACGAGATATTTCGGCGGCATCAAGCTGGGCACAGGAGGTCTTGTCAGAGCGTACACCAGCAGCGCCAAGCTGGGACTTGAGGCAGCAGGGATATGCAGCGTGCAGGAAGTATGCCGGATGAAGATAAGTATTGAATATACCAGCCTTGCAAAACTTCAGAGCATGGCAGCGCAGACTCTTGAAACAGACACACCTCCTCAGGGAGAATTCACAATAGAAGACGCCGCCTACAGCGACAAAGTGGTGCTGGATATCAGGACACTGCCGGAAAACGAAGAACATGTCAGGAACATATTTGCAAATGTCACGTCAGGAAGTGCCGAAGTCATCGAAGCAGAAACTGTCTGCGAGAAGGTATAGACTACGGCAGCTCCACATATGAGAAAAGACATAGAGCATTGATTTGAAAGAGGTGGATACATTGGAAAAATTGAGGATTTCATGTGGAGAATGGGGTTCGTGCTTCTGGGAGATAGACAGCGACGGTATGCTTTCCATAGGGGAGGGAACAGGCTACAGTCTGCTGCAGACAGGCGACGCTCCATGGTACAGATACAGAGATTCGATAAAAAGCATAAGATTTTCGGGAAAGGCGTCGGTGACGTACGGCGGCAGGCTCAGCTATATGTTCTGCGGATGCAGCAGTGCGGTCTTTGCAGATTTTGCAGGGCTTGACACCGCAAATGCAGAGGCGATGAACAGCATGTTCCATTCATGCAGTTCCCTTGAAAAAATAAATTTCGGAGATACATTCGATACAGGCAGAGTCAGGAATATGAGCCGTATGTTTTTCGGCTGCAGCTCCCTTGATGAAATAGATCTTTCATCTTTTGACACGGCTGCCGTCATGGACATGGGCTCTATGTTCGAAGGGTGTGAAAAACTGCAGTCACTGGATCTTAGCAGTTTTTCGACAGGAAGCCTGATAAGCATGAGCCGTATGTTCGGCAACTGCAGAGCACTGAAAGAGCTGGATCTTTCGACCTTCGACACATCTAAAGTCACAGGTATGTCGGGACTGTTTTCGGGCTGCACAGGCCTTGAGCAGATAGATATATCTGCTCTTGATACATCCAGCGCCATAAACATGATAAGTATGTTCAGCAGCTGCGAAAGTCTCAGAGAGCTGGATCTTTCATCATTCAGGACGCATCGTGTCACCGATATGTCATGGATGTTCTGCGGATGCAGGAACCTGAAAAAACTCGACATTTCATCATTTGATACATCCGGCGTCACAGACATGTCGTGCATGTTCTTTACATGCAGGTCTCTGGAGGAACTTGACCTTTCAGGCTTCGACGTTTCCAGGACAGTCAATATGGATAATATGTTCATGTACTGTTCGAGTCTGAGGTGCCTTGATCTTTCCGGCTTCGACACAACAGGCGCTGAAAATATGAAAGATATGTTCACAGGATGCGACAGCCTGTCGTCTGTACACACAGGGCCATTATTCGATTTCCACATAGAAAGTGAAAACGGGTGTTTCCTTCCTGAGGCGCAGATATCGTCAGGGAGCGGAGCTCCTTCGTGGATAAGAGCATCAGACACGGCAGCAGTCACTGCTGATTCGGTGAGATCCTGCGAAGACGAGATATATTATATCAGAGGCAGGAAATTCCGTGTCAGCTACGAAGCCAGCGGAGGCACAGGAAGCATGGCTGACTGCGGCGGATTTTTCGATGCCGAATCGACGCCGGAGGCAGGCGACAGTGGATTCAAGCCGCTTCCGGGATATGTATTCAAGGAATGGAACACAGGCAGGGGCAGGAACGGCAGATCCTACAGACCTGGCGAGAAACTGGCGCCGCTGTGCACAGATGTGGTGCTCCACGCTGTATGGGCGTCTTCACCTACGATATCGAGACCTGAAAAACCGCCTCAGATATCCTACGGCAGCAGACTTGATCTGAGATTCCCATATATCGGAGAAAACAACGGCGAGATCACGGAAAAAGGCGTGGAGATCAGCCGTGACGGTCAGGAATGGAGCCGGTATGACACTGACAGCATACCGGAAGTTTCAGACAGCGGAAGCTGGATAAGATACTACGCTTCGAATTTTGCAGGCACTGCGTATACAGATCCGGTGCAGATATCGGTAGCAAGAGGCAGATACGACATGAGCCATGTCAGATGGAACTGCAGATCTTTTGAATATGATGGAACCCAGAAATCAGTCAGACTTGAAGGACTTCCGGAAGGAGTCACTGCAGAGTATTCCGGCAGCGAAGCTGTATCGGCAGGCAGATATACAGCATCAGTCGTACTCAGGACTGACGACGAAAACTATGAGCCTCCGGGCACCGTGGCTGATTTCACATGGGAGATAAGACGTGCGTCCTATGATATGCGCAGTATCAGATGGAACTGCAGCGGGCCTTTTGTGTATGACGGCAGTGAGAAAACAGTCGAAATAGAAAATCTGCCGGAAGGAGTCACTGCTTTTTACCGGGGCAGCCGCCAGACAGATGCAGGCAGATACGTTGCGAAAGCAGTTTTCAGGATAGAAGACACAGAAAATTACAGAGTGCCGGATATACAGACTTTCCAGTGGGAGATAATCAAGGCGGACTACGATATGAGCAGTGTCCGCTGGGATTATGATGCACCTCTGCCTTACAGCGGAGAACTCAGAAGAGTTACTCTTGCAGGACTTCCGGAGGGCGTCACTGCTACATATTACGGCAATACAGGTATCGCAGCAGGCAGATATGAAGCCTCGGCAGCTTTGCATGCAGGCGACAGGAAAAACTACAATACCCCTGTCACAGACAGTCTGGAATGGGAGATCTCAAAAGCTGTATATGACATGGGCAGCGTACACTGGAAGTATGTCGAAGAGCCTGTGTATGACGGATATGTCAAAACAGTTGTACTCGACGGACTGCCGGAAGGCGTTACAGCAGAATATGACGGCAGCAGCGCAGTAGATGCAGGCAGTTATCATGCATCTGCAGTTTTATCATGGGACAGGGAAAATTATGAGCCTCCTGAGATCGAAGATTTCAGCTGGGAAATAAAAAAGGCTTCATATGATCTCAGCACAGTGCGCTGGAACTACAGCGAGCCTTTTACATATGACGGTATCGCCAAAAATGTATCGCTGGCCGGTCTGCCTGAAAGTATCAAAGCTGTTTACAGCGGCAGCTGGGCGTCGGATGCAGGCTCGTACAGAGCTGAAGTCGATCTCGAGCCAAGGGACCCTGACAACTATGAAAAACCTGAGATGGAGGGAATCGACTGGAGCATTTCAAAATGCCGCTGTGATATGTCGCACGCTATGTGGGATTTCGATGATGATATAGTATATGACGGAACAGAAAAAACGATCAGGATAACAGGACTGCCGGAAGGTGTCACGGCGTCGTACAGCGGCAGCAGTGCAGTGTCGGCAGGTAATTATACAGCTCATGCGGATCTTGCCATAGCAGATACAGACAACTATGAAGTACCTGTGATAGAGGACTGCAGCTGGAGGATACACAAGGCGAGATATGACATGAGCAGTGTCAGCTGGCAGTACAGCAGCGATGACGTGTACGACGGCACAGTCAAGTCGGTGGAGCTTATCGGACTGCCGGAAGGCGTCACAGCTCAGTACAGTGAGAACAAAGCTATCTATGCCGCCGAATATATAGCTTCAGCTGTTTTCGAATACGATCGTGAAAACTATGAAGAACCTATATTCGAAAACTGCTTCTGGAAAATAAAAAAAGCGGTCTTCGATACAGAAGGAGCTTTTTGGGATACAGGAGCAGATCTTGTATATGACGGAACAGAAAAAACGGTCAGTATAACAGGACTGCCTGAAGGCGTCAGCGTCCACTACAAAGGGAACACAGCGACAGATGCCGGACATTACTTTGCAGAAGCAGAGCTGATACCGGACGATGAAACAAATTTCGAACGTCCGCATATCGAAGGCTGCAGCTGGGAGATAAAAAAAGCAGATCATGATATCAGCGGTGCGGCATGGTGCAGCTGCGACGGTTTCGTTTATGACGGCGAACCTAAAAGCATGTATCTCGACGGACTGCCGGAGGGCGTGTTTGCAGAATACGAAGGCGGCTATGAGACAGAAGCGGGGATATATACAGCAGAGGCTGTTTTCAGCGTTGCAGACGCCAGGAACTGGAACGTGCCGGCAAATATAAGCCATACCTGGCATATCGGCAAAGCAGAGCACGATATGAGAGGCGTAGTATGGTCATACCATGGAGACACAGTCTATGACGGTGAACCGAAAAAAGTCGTGCTGGAAAATCTGCCGGAAGGTGTCGAGGCTGAATACAGTGGAAATACAGGTGTTCTCAGTGGCAGCTATGAGGCCATAGCAATGCTTCGTGCATCTGACAGGCAGAACTACAACGATCCTGCTGCGATGACACTGAGCTGGGAGATCAGCAGAGCAGCTCATGATATGAGTCATGCAGAGTGGATATACAGCGAAGAGCCTGTATATGACGGTACCGAAAAGTCCGTGATGCTCGAAGGTCTGCCTGATGGCATCAGTGTGAGATACGAAGGCAGTACAGCGGTATCAGCAGGTATATATACAGCCGAAGCCTTTTTCGCATCTCTGGATGAAGACAACTATGATACGCCGGAGCCGGCAAGATATACATGGGAGATACATAAAGGCTCATATGACATGTCAGAGGTCAGGATCGGATATGATGTGGAGCCTGTCTATGATGGCGGCCCGAAAAAAGTATACCTTGAGGGACTGCCTGATGGCGTGACAGCTGCTCTCAGCGGAGACTCAGCAACAGAAGCAGGAACCCACACATGCCGTGCAGAATTTACAACAGATGACAGTGATAATTATAATGCACCTGCGCCGATGACTTTTACATGGGAGATAGCAAGGGCTGTATATGACATGAGCAACGTGATCTGGGAATACTCTGGAGATCCTGTATACGACGGTACCGAAAAGTCCGTGATACTCACCGGTCTGCCTGAGGGCGTGGAAGCAGTATACAGTGAAAACCGGAAGACGGACGCAGGAGAATATACAGCATATGCAGAATTCACTGCGGACAGTCGCAACCATATTATACCTGCACCGATGACTTTCGAATGGAGCATAGCGAAAAAGATACCTGATATCAGCAGTGTGTACTGGGAATATGACGGAAACTATGTATATGACGGGACATACAAGTCGGTAGAGCTCAGGAACCTGCCGGAGGATATGCGTGTCACGTACAGGGGGAATATAGGCTCAAGGGCAGGGAAATATACTGCCAGTGCAGTGCTGAGACCTGCTGATCCGGCCAATCATGCAGCTCCGCCGATAGAAAACTGCGAATGGGAGATAAAAAAAGCCGAGTATGATATGAGCAGCGTACGCTGGACATATGACGAACCGTTCCTGTATGACGGGCAGACAAAAGAGATAACTCTTGAAGGACTGCCGGAAGGCGTCAGGGCAAGATATATAGGAAACAGCTGGGAAGACGCCGGAGAATATATAGCAGATGCGGATTTTGAATATGACAGAGAAAATTATGAGCATCCTGTGGTCCTGCCATGCATATGGCAGATAAACAAAACTGATTATGACATGAGCGGCGTCACATGGGAATATGCAGATGATTTTGTCTATGACGGCACTGAGAAGTGTGTTTACGTTACAGGTATGCCTGCAGGCGTTTCAGCTCTCTACGAGGGCAATTACGGCACCTGCGCCGGGGAATATCATGCAGTTGCAGTATTCGAATATGATGAAGTGAACTACAACAGACCGGAAAATTCAGAGCTTGCCTGGGAGATCCACAAGGCTCGTTATGATATGAAACATGTCAGATGGGACTACAGCGTACCATTCATTTATGACGGTACTGAAAAAATCATCGAACTGGAACGTCCGAAGAAACATACCGGAGGTATAATGAAGCTGATACGTTCCCTGATACAGGACGAACCTGAAGAAACAGGCCTGCCGGAAGGAGTTTCAGTACGATATGAAGGCAACCGGGCAGTCGGGGCAGGAGTATACACAGCAGAAGCATTTTTCGATGTTGAAGACCCTCAGAATTATGAGATACCGGAACCTATGCCTCCTTATGAATGGGAAATCGCAAAAGGCAGGTATGATATGAGCCGTGCGGGATGGGTGTATGATAACGAGCCTGTATACGACGGTACGGAAAAAAGCGTCAGTGTAGCGGGACTGCCTGAGGGCGTCTGTGCGATATGCAGTGACAACGTCTTCACCGATGCCGGGAAATATACGGCTTCGGCAGTGATAATAATAAATGACGTCGATAATTACGAAGTACCGTCTGTAGATGACTTCCAGTGGCAGATAGCAAAGGGAGAATACGACATGAGCGGTGCAGTCTGGGACTACAGCGGTCCGTTCACCTATGACGGATCAGAAAAAAATATTTCTCTCACAGGACTTCCGGAAGGAGTCACTGCAGAGCTCAGCGGCAACCGTGCGACAGATGCCGGAGTGTATACTGCAGAAGCGGATCTTGTGATATCCGATCCGGACAATTACAATGTGCCGTCGGTAAGAGGATGCAAATGGAAGATCGTCAGGGCGGACTATGATATGAGCCGTGTACACTGGGATTATGATGGCCCATATATATATGATGGAAATGAAAAAACAGTGATCCTGCAGGAGCTTCCTGAGGGAGTCACTGCAGAATACACAGGCAATAAAGCGTCAGAAGCAGGTATCCATAATGCAAAGGCAAGATTCCTGTATGACAGGACAAATTATCGGGAACCTGTGTCTGCAGGCACCTGCAGATGGGAGATATCAAAAAAAGAAACAGAGCTGACAGTCGAAGAAAATACTATAGTAAAAAAAGAAAATGAAGGATCTTTTGATATTATTTTTCATACAGATGCAGCGGAAACTGATTTCAGGATATCAGACAGGAGCATAGCCTCGGTGTCACCATCGGGTCATGTCCAGATAAACGGACCAGGCAGCACCGTCATAACACTATCATCCTGGGATAAAAATCACAAAAAATCCTACAGGGAAATAATATTGATAATTGAGAAAATATAAACAAAATACAGTCCGGTGACATGTCTCGCCGGACTGTTCAGTATCAGGATAAAATTTTTTCACTTTTTTTGAAAAAAATATCAAAAAAATTCAGGGGCTGTATGAGAAAAAACAGCAGGAAATCCTGCGGTCAACATATAAAAACTCAAAAAACTCGATCTCTATGATCCAGTAATTGCAACGGCTGCGGAGGTTTGAGAAAAATAACGAAAAAAATCGTATAAAAAGTGTTGACAGAAATGACCTTTTGCTGTATAGTAAGTAACTGTGCCGATGAGGTAACGGCGAAATACACGGGCGCTTAGCTCAGCTGGGAGAGCATCTGCCTTACAAGCAGAGGGTCACAGGTTCGAGCCCTGTAGCGCCCA
>CAKQUI010000015.1 GCA_934277495.1 uncultured Clostridia bacterium
CTTGTTTGATGTCAGAAATCTGTTCATTATTTTTTCTCCTTTTCTCTGATGAGTTTCATGCACTCTGCCACGTCTTCGACAGTACCGTAGCAGGTGCAGGCTTCTTTGTATGCGATAAGCTCGCTGATGCTCATTTCTTTCAGTTTCATGTTTCCTCCATAATAAAAAGAACGACTGATTAGCCGTTCTACGCTGTTCTTTTCCACATATACACCGCAAGGTACGGCGGCATGTTTTTGCCGGTGCCGTCTTCGCCGGCGCTGTTTATCTTTGGTGTTACACTTGATGTAGCTGTTCTGTTTGCCCACGTGCTTTCACCTTTTGAATACGGATATGCCTGACCAGAGCCCGACATAAGTGCGGCGTTATCATTATATATTGTGGCACTTGACGCAGGGAAGTTCTTGTGCGAACTGTCTCCCGTGCCGTGACTATGCGCTGCCTGCGTATGTGTATGCGACACTACTACCGCATCAGCTGAACCGCCGATGTCACCTGCCGAATAGTCATCTCCTGCTGCAAGCAGGAATCTGTCTTTTATCTGCTCCCATGTGCCTCCAAGATATGTTCCGGGATTAGTGCTTACAGTACTCATGAAAATAGCACCGACAGGATAGATCAGATCGACAAAGCTTACGACCCGTCCCGTATTATCTTTCATCTCAACGTCTTTTTTGAATACTGCCGGCAGGTTCACTGACATCTGTTCTTTACCGTCGTCTGCTGTCTCTCCGAAAGCTATGCCTGTGCCGTCCCGGTTAACGTCTATCACGAATTTCGCTTTTGAAACATATGTACTTCGTGAGCCTGTTCCCATAGAGTCAGTGATAGTTACCAGCACATCATACTGTTTCGTCGTATCTACGTTTGCTATGAGACTGCTCGTTATGCTTCCTGAAGTCACAGTCGGCGTATTTGTATATACTGTTGCATATCCGGTCGTTCCGGATTCACGCATCTCTATCTTGATCTGCGTCGGCACAAGAGCAGTCTGTCCGTTTGTTCCCGACTTCCAGTCGAATCTTACCTTTGCATATGTGCCTGTATCATCCATCACTCCGCTGCTGTCCATCCTCATAGCAACGAGATTACTTATCTGAGGCTGCATATATGCCAGCTCCCAGACTGCATACAGCGTCACATTCGATGTTATATTTTCAGTATACGATCCACCTGCGCTCCATGTCGCAGCTGTCGCATTCGCCGTGGGAGCCCAGCCTTTGAAGTTGTAGTTCTGTTTGGTCGGAACAGATGCCGGAAGCGTGACAGCCCGTCCATAGGTCTTTGTGACAGATGCAGTACCGCCTGAGCCGCCGTTAGCATCAAGGTTCACGGTATATGTGTTGGCTTCCCAGACTGCGTACAGTGTATCTGATGCATTCGTCGTGTAATTTGCGCCTGCTGCAAAAACAACGCTTCCGGTAGAAGACTTTGACCAGCCTTTGAACGTATATCCTGTCCGTGTCGGTTTTATTGATGATAGTTTCAGCGTCTTTCCGTAGTATTTCGTCTGCGAACCCGGTGCACCACTTCCGCCGTTTGCATTGTATGATATAGTGTATTTTGCAAGTGCAGGAACGGTTATAGTCAGCGTCGCTGTTGAAACTGATCCTGTATTTTTGTTCGTGACCGCAGCTTTGATCGTCTTTGTAGCCGCCGAAGTTCCTTTTTCAAAAGTATATAACTTGTTACTGGATATGAAATCATGCTTACTGCCCTTATTTATACGCGACTGCCACGGTCCATACGAAGATGTACTCTTTCCTGTCGCAGAAAGATCCATCTCAAAATTATAGTTCACCCAGCCATCTGATGCATACGGACCTGCCGCAGATACCGTTACAGTATATGAGTCTGTATCGGAAGCGGTACTATACGTCATGAATGCTTTCCAGTATGAATTCTTCAAACTGCCGTATTTTGTTGCCATTTCATACCTCCTGTTATCCTATTGCTCTGAGCGACAAGTGCCCGTTTGCTCTTGCAATCCAGCCAAGAATACCGACCATATTGCCGCTGCCATCTACAGACCTCATGTACAGATTTGTGATCTCTGCAGAATCAGCTTTCAGGGTATCGTTGGATAGTGATGCAGCTTCGTTACCGTTGTTCATGAATGACATTTTTTCAGGGGTTATTTTAAGATTAGAATCCGCACCAGCACCAATTGTTATCGATGGCGCATTTTCGTCTATATCTATATACCCTCGATATTTGTTGAGCTCTTTTGCAGATTCGCCCACGTTCTGGCGTAATGTTTCCTGCACGACTTGAAGAGCTTTCGTGGCTTCGCTCAGATCATTCGCCTTGCCGACAATATCGTCGATATCGCCGCCTGCTCCATCATCACCGTACAAGCGTTTTGCAAGATCATCCAATTCGCCAGCAAGTCCCGTATCCGCACCTGTGCCGCTGACAATTTCCGTAACAGCATCTACGTCGCCCTGCGCCGAATCGGCCGCATCTTGTGCATCTTTAGCTTTAACTGCTGCATCATCTGCTGCTTCCTGTGCATTCTTTGCTTTATCGTATGAGCTTTTTATTTTAGTATCAAATGGACTTTCTATCTGACTTTCTTTTGCAGATTCACTATCACATACACTCGTTATCCAGCTGGTAGCTTCCCCTGTGAAGTCTATTGTCTGGGAGCTTATTAATACCACCTTTCCGAGAAAATTCATATTGACTCTGATTTCCATAATTTCTTCACTGGTCAAGTCCGGCTGATCAAGTGCATTTTTTAACCCTATATAGTTTTTGTACTCATCTTCTGTAAATAACCTTGCAAACGTTCCTGATACAAGTGTTTCCTCCCATTTTACACGGAGCACCGCTCCTGTGAACCTTATGCCTCTGTACGTCTCAAAAATATCCTCCAGAATACTTTCTGTAACGAACGGATTGTTAAATGAAATGCTTTGTCCTGCACCAGTTTCAATGATTTCTGTACCAAGGCCATCAATACTGACATTACATGAAAGGCCATCTACCAGTATTTCGCCTGCAGATGTTTCGATATATGATATAATGTCTGATTCGAGGATTATATTATCTGAGAATGCATAGAACGATATGCCCGCTATACCATTTTCATCAAATTCCGCAAATCCTCCTACAAGACCAGCAAGATACCCCAGTGCTTTGCGATAACTACATTTGAAATCCCATTTGACTTCAGTAGTATATATGTCATCAAACTCAAAATCATCTAATGTAATGCCACAATCCAGAAGTACCTGAGTTTTAAGATCATTATAAAATGCCTGGGGTGTACCCGCATTAAAAGAAGGTACATACATCCCATTCATTTTAGAGAACCCATCATAGCATGTAAGTACAATCCCTCCATCTGCATTTTTCTGTGTATATACATAATATGTACCAATTTTATGCCAGGTTTCTTCCTCAGCTTCATCGGTATCCTCATCTACTACGGTATCGTCTTCACCTTCAAAGAAGATATACTGTCCTTGTTGCAGTTCTGAATCTGCAGCTTCTGCATCTTCGAGGTCATCATCCGTCACTTCTTCTCCTTCCTCTTCCTCTTCATCGAGTTCGTAGTCTTCTTCATCTTCGTCAATCACATAATCTGCTATAATGCCATCTATTTCTTCTTCTGCCAATTCAGCATCTGTCATCACGTCAGTTTCTAAAGGACTTATATAAAGTTCAACTTCATCGCCATCGAAAGAAGGTTTGAAGGGGTTCAGGACGGTAAATATCAGACAATCACTTCCTGTTGCTCCTATTTCCATAGTTTTGGAAGTTACGCTATCAATAAGTTTCACATTCGTTATCGCCGGAGTTGTATATGTTATATCACTATCTGAAACTACAGATTCCTGCAGTTCACTTATTTCAATTCCATTTATAACTGCCTTCAGCTCGTAATTCATACTATACCTCAGTCAATGTAACGGATATCTCCCTGAAATATCCATTAGGATACTTTGTTGATATATTTCTCGAATCAGCAAAGAATGTGCCGTTTTTATGTTTTCCTGTTGCATGATCCAGGTACTGCACTGTCAGATACTCGTACTGTCCTGTTTTGTTTCTGGAGGGATTGAGCGTATCAAGAAGTTCCTCGCCTTCATCTTTCGAAAGACCGGTCCACGTAATATTGAGCGTCACGATATTCGCTCTGACATTACTTAAAATATACGATCCTGTATTGTCCCTTGAATCACTGTTGTTTGCATTCGATTCGAAATTTTTTCTGACATCAGAGTAGACCATCTCACAGGTTGTGGGATGCGGAAGATGACCTTTAGGAGTTTTTTTATTTCCATTGTCATCATAGTAATGATCAGAAAAAAAGATGTACTCCATTCCATCAACATACTCAGAATAGGCTTTGTTCACTACAGCCTTGTCTTTATACTGAAGTCTGTACTGGTATGGCTTTGAAGCTGTATATGTTTTTTTGAGCATCTTCTTTTCTTTTTTCATTTTCGCTGACCTGGTGTATATCGTGTATCCACGCTGCCAGTACCTTACATCACACGTGCGTTCCACTCCTGAGATGGTCCGCTGAGCTGTCTTTGGTATACTTGTACCAAGCTTCGTAACACCACCGTTTCCGCCAAGTTTCTTGCTGCCGGCTTTATTCTTTGTTTTCTTGTTGTACTTTACTTTTTTCGAACTTGCGGCAGCAGGTTTCTTGAAATTTGTCCAGCTGCCGTAATTCCCCCACTCAAAGGTCACTTCCCCGCCTTTTCTTATTTCCTTTATCTTTGATGTTCCTATAAAGAACAGCTGTGTTTCTCCTGTCATCGTTATCTCCTTATATCACAGGACTTGTCCCGAATATCATTGTCTGACCATTGATATAGTCTACTGTGCTTTGCCCTATAGTTTTGCCATCAAGCTGTATCGTCAGATTCAGACTGCCTCCACCGCTGCTGTTCTGGGATACTGCCCTTGTAAGTGCATCGAATTTGCTCCACAGTGTCGCAAGTGGTACAACGGCCTCTGATCCGGCTTCACCTACACCTATCACAGAGGGATCATTGAATATGCCGCCTGTCTTGTACCAGCTCACACCAATTGTAGGTTTTACACCCTTTCCTCCGATGCCCCACGGTATCTTTCCTCCACTTATCGTAAAATGAGGAAGTTTTATTCCTGAAAAGATTTTGCCAAGCCTTAGTGGAAAAACTTTTTTGATCCTCGATACCAGTCCTCTGACGATACCCAGAGCTGACGATATCGGTGATGTTATCCTCGACTTCACGCTGTTGAAAGCCCGCCCGACAGCTCCAGCCAGTCCACTGAAAGAAAGCCTTGATTTTATTGCACTCACTATTCCTGACAAAACATTTCTGGCTGCAGATATAGGCTGTGTGATTGCTGTTTTCACAGCATTGAACTTTCCTCTTACAACTGATGCCAGTGCACCGATCCCTCTGACCATCCCGTTCTTTACAGCAGTGAGAGCTATCTTGCCTATATTGATCCAGTTCATGGCCTGCCATGCCGAAAGAAAGGCTTTGAATATCTTAGGTATATTCTTTATGAGTATTGGTATCGCCTTTATTATGCCGACTGCGATGGTCTTCAGTATCGTTATCCCGCCTTTGATAAGTTTGGGAGCGTTCCTGTTCACAGCATCTGCAAGATTCATTATTATAGTCGGTACATTTTCAATGAACGCCGGAAGCCCGTCAGCTATCCCCTGCGCAAGATTTCTGATCAGATCCAGTCCTGCATCTACGAAACCATCAAGACCGTTTCCGATAAGTACTGATATATTTGCAAGCCCTGACATTGCTTTTGTTATGAACTCGCCTGAATTACCAAAGCCTTCAGCCATTGCAGCCAGCATCTCCTTACCTGCCGCCGCAAACTGTGGTACGCCTTTTTTTATGAACGTGCCTAAAGCAGTCGGAAGCGACGTGAGTATACGTCCTATTGCCGGTACAAGATTGTCAAACAGGAATGTGGATGCTGTCGAAGCCAGACCTTCCATTGATGATCCTATATTTCTTCCCAGAGCGAGATTGCCGAGAAAGTTGTCGGCAGCTGCCTTCATCGCACTGAATGAACCTGACAGAGTCGTTGCCGCTTCTTTTGCTGATGTTCCTGTTATATCAAGGTCTCCCTGTATTACATGGATAGCCTCGTATACGTCCGACAGATTCGAGATATCATATTTCTGTCCGCTGATCTTCGATGCGTCAGCAAGCAGTCTCTCCATCTCTGTCTTCGTACCACCGTAGCCAAGTTTCAGGTTGTCCAGCATCGTGTAGTTCTGTTTTGCAAATCCCTGATATGCATTCTGGATATCTTCGATATTGGTGCCCATTTTATTAGCATTGTCGGACATATCTATTATCGCCATATCTGCATACTTTGCCGCTTTCCTGGTATCGCCGTTCAGCGACTGCAAAAGTGATGCTGAAAAGCTTGTCGCCTGCTCCATGTAGCTGTTTGCGGATATGCCTGCAGTTTTGAAAGCATTATCAGCATTCTTTATAACAGTATCCGATGCAGACTTGAACAGTGTCTCTATACCTCCGATCGACTGTTCAAGTGCTGCGCCTTCCTTTATTGATTTTGTTATACCTGCAACAACAGCAGTTCCTATTGCTGCGGCACCTATGATGTTTTTGAAGGATCCGGCAAACCTGCCGCCTGCAGATTCGCCGGCAGTTCCTCCGGCAGCATCCAGTTCTTTCTGTATACCACCCTTTATCCCCTTTGCTGAAGGGATTATCTGCACGTATGCATTAGCAAGTGTTGTTCCCATATCACCCTCCATATCTCTCTTTCAGGAATTCTTCCGGAGTATCGTACGCCCTTACCAGACGTTCCTTTTTCTCACAGCTGCCGAATATGCGCTCAACTATCGATTCCGGCGCATCGCTTCCATTCAGGCAGGACAATATCAGTCCGAGCCTGTCGGATATACTTGCAAGTAATATCGTCGTCTGATCTGCAGGTGCTCCCTCCATCTTCTGTCTTATACGTGATTTCTCCCTCAAACCAGCAGAAAAGGCAGCTGCATTCCTGAGCGGCAGCTGCCTGTAATCATATATACCGTATGTTTCTGCAAGATCGCACATCAGAAGTGCTTCGTCGGTTTTTACCATACTGGCGAGGGTCATGAGTTTTTTGTTTCATTGCTCATTCCCAGGATTTCTTCCAATATCTCCATCATTCCTGTCATGCTGATCCGTCCATCTTTTTCTGCCAGGTATGCTTTCAGAGCCTCATACTGTTCTTTTCCGAGAAGTCGTCTGTATATAAACAATATCTGTTTCATATCAGCATCTTCTCCTTCAAGATCGCACAGCGCTTCAAAGACTTCAAAATCATCAACGGCCTCATCCTGCAGTATTATATCGAATCCGTTTTTCAATCTGCCTTTTATCACATCTTCCTCCTGTTCACTGTCTACTGCTTTTTCTGCAGATACTCATAATGTGTATTTTCCGAACTATCAGGCAGACATGAAATCGTCGTTTCGAACAGCACTGCTTCACCACTGGCGTACTTTATCTCTCCGATTTCAGATACGGTCCCGTTAGGAATACAGATCCTCTTGGGATCACCACCTGTCGTCACCATATCCACGACCCATGCAGCCGCTTCGAGTTCTTTGGCGTTCACTTTCACAGTTATACCTGTGTCGAGCGTACCGCTTACATTGCTGTCTCCATATACAGCTTTCATTACATTCACATCTTTTGTATCCATGAATGACATGGAAAATTTATCAGTCTTTGAAGTCTGAGGCGTGAGTACAGTGTTGCCGCCCCAGTCCTTTATTTCCTCTGATTCCCTTGTGTTCTCATTCGTGACACCATCTTCACTGATGTATCCCATGCTTATGAAAGCCTCATCAAGTGCTGCTGTTGCGCTTGTCGGCAATGCCGTCCCAAGTGGTGCTCTGAACACAGCGCCTCCGGTTTTGGGCTTTCCCACCGTTACTTTTACATCTTCACTCATCTTTTCCTCCTGAAATCAATAATGTATCAGCTGATACACAGCCTGATACCTGTACTGTTTTGTCTGTGTATCAGTGAAATTATAGTCACTGTCAAGCGATACCCTGCATATCTCATCGTTCATGATGAGACTGTCCATCGCAGTTTTTACCTTTTCATTCAGTACCGCTGCATCATATAAAGAATCCGCCAGCGACTGCACTGCAATCGTGGCGGATCTTATCCTGTTCGTTATACCTGAACCTGTTTTTTCGATAACTACGAATGTAGTTTCCTTTTTGTCCGGATATTCCATATAGACCGGCACCTGGCCAAGCTCACGGCGCAGATGCTGCAAAACTGTTTTTTCTATCATCTCACTGCCTTCAGTAAAGTATTGTTCCTGAGATTATCATAATATCCTTTATCATTTGCAGGATACACCGCTGCACCGGTTCTCTCAGGATAGTGTCTCTCACCGGCTTCATAGTCCATTCCTGCAGTCTGCTGTATCCTGCGGGCGTGCTCCATGCATACGTTCTGCATCTCACTGCTTTTCAAAAGCTCACGGACGCCTGCCTTGTTGAGTTTCACTCTGATCTTACTGCTCATACACTTCCACCATCACTTTCTGGTTCCATTCAAGCGGTACCAGACCATCTATGCCCCTTACCGGCTCTCCGAATGTCATGAAATCCTGTCCGAAGAAAGTCACTTTTCTGTTCCTCCATTCGTGTGTATCACCTTTGGGTATCGCAATCGTATATACCGCTTTCTTGCCTGTAAGGTTCAATGTATCCAGCACTTCACTGGCCGTTCCTGGCTGCACAAGGACGTTTCTTACGACTTCCGGCACTTCATCATAGACCGGTCTTCCAAAGCCGTCAGTTCCCGTCTGCACCCTGTCATATATCGTCACATCTATTCCTCTGATGATTCCCATAGATCTACCACTCCGTATTTCTGCCTGCGAAGCCCCAGCCTTGCAAGCTCAGATTTCTTTATGAACAGACCGCCTCCGGGAACGAGATACGTCCCGGATACGGAATATCCAAGAGCCGACTGAGACATCTGTGTCATTGGTTCTGCATCTGTTGATGTCATGAGCGTCCTGGCAGCAACATCGACTGTCACCGACTTTGCGACTTCCTTCAAAGCTTCATTCTCTGATATCATCACATCCAGGTCTTTACCGACCTTATATGCTTCATACCTCAAAGAAGCCGATACTGTTTTCAGGAGAGCTTCACACCGTACCTGTTCCTCCGGCGTGAGTGCTCTCCACAGATCTGTAACATCCTGTATGCTTGCAAAACTATTCATCAGTTCCACTTTCATCTGCTGCAGATCCCACTTCAGGTCCATCGGCAGGTTTTTCTTTGTCAGTCTTTTCCCGGAACTTCTTCCAGTCCCCGCCGCTGATTTTTGAATCCACATCTATCACGATGCCTGTTACTTTGTTGATGTACTTCATATGCAGCCTCCTACTCCTCTGCGATACGTGCAAAAGATGACGGCAGCAGTATGCCCCATCCGAGATAAACCTCTGCACGCAGATATACCTGGTTATATCCTTTCAGGTCCTTTCCTGAATTATCAGGATCACCATACTCTATGATCTCAAGCGGTATTTCCTTTGAATATCCCCACTTGAATCCATTCTGGAAGTCGCCAACTATAGCATGATCCTTTGCGCTTCCTCCCGATACTGTAGAATTCACATCCACTCCGATACCGCCGAAGCTGTCCGGACACGCCCCGAATGAGAATTCAGGATAAAGCTTGATGCCATTAGCCTTCACCTTGGCCATTGCCGCGCCAAATGTCTTCGATAAGGCCATTCCACTCATATCACCGTCCGATCCGGTTACAAGCGCTATCGCCGCTTCAAGGTTATCGTCAGGCGTCGCTGACGCATAAGTGACTTTCTGTGTGACCTTTGAATCGAAATTGTTATCACCTACCACTGCGGAAGCTGTCCCTGTCCTCGGATTTATACCATGCATAGCTGCAAGATCGAGACCCTTTGCCACTTTCATTGCAAAACCGTCATTGAACGCAGACAGGATATCGAGCTGTGCTTCCTCCTTTGCGAACATGAACTCATCTGATACTCTTGCACCATATTCGAACTTTATAGGAACGATGGTCACAGGCGCCAGGGATATGCCTCCTTCTGATTTTTCGCCACCCTCTGCCACGATATCGACTTCCTTGTCCATACTGAACACGAACTCCTTGAGACCGTTGAACGGTATCGGAGTCTGACCTGACAGCTTTGCCAGTGATGATTTTCCCTTTACCTTGGAAATGAGATCCGTTACCAGTGACGGATCGAATAAACTACCTCTTGTTGTTGCCATATTTTATTCTCCTTTCAGATTATCAAGCATACTTTTCATAGCGATCTGCCTGCTGTCCAGTTTCTCAGGTTCTGTTGATGCCAGCGGTGCAGACGTTTTCTTCTTTGAGATGAACTTCGAAATACTCTCTGCATCTTTTCTTATAGCGGCTTCATCTTCCCCTGAAAGCCTCGATGCAAGCTCGAACGGTATGCCCGTTTCATGGGCTATCTTCATTTTCATAGAATCCATCTCATACTTTTTCAGTCTGTCCTGCGCCTCCCTGGATGATCTCTCATACCCTGCAAGTTTCTCGGAATTGTCTTTTATAGTCTGATTGAATTCCTCGATCTGCCTGCCGTACTCATCTGTTTTCGTTTTCAATTCTTCGTAATCACCATACTTTTCGAGATACTCTTTCTCGATGCTTTCCCTGAGTTTCTTTTCTACTGTTTCTCTTTCTCTTTTGAGCCTCTCGCCTATGATGCTGTCGAGCTGCTCCTGTGTTGTGATCGCTTCAAATGCCATTTTGTTTTTCTCCCTTCTTGACCCGGCGGTATCGGTAATCTATAAAAAAGACCGATATCATACCGGCCTTTAATAACTTATCTTCTGTTTTCTTCTTTCCCTGCTCTTGGAACATGCCCAGTGTGCGAGTATGATGCTGTCCAGGATCGCTATCTCCACACCTTCCTTTATAGGCTTGTATCCGAATCCTCCGTTACTGCCGATAGCTCTTTTTTCACAGTTGCTCACTACCTGCTGCACAGACGGCTGGTCCATATGACAGACTGTCCCTGCAAACAGTGCCGATTCAAAAGCAGTGTTTGCCACTATTACCTCCTTGACTGTCGGAAGTATCGTGCCTTTTATCCTATGCTCCTTCAGATCGTCTGCAAGGAGTTTCTGACCGTTGGCTCCGTCTATGACTATACGGCTCGGCTTCATGCTGCTGAGATAATCTATGATCCATCTGTTACCGTTCCTTACAGACTGACAGTCGATAGTCTCCACGAATATCTTTTTATTGTTCGTCTTCACCGCTACAGACATGGCCACATTTGTGCCGTCGTGTCCGTACTTGATGCCGACAAACAGGCTTTTCTGGAATACCGGAAGGCTGCTGCAGCAGAGTTCTTTCCACTCCGCTTCACTGATGTCTGACTTCTGATTGTACTGGAGCCACAGACCGAGCCTTTGTATATTGAAGTCCGCTTCATCATCGCCGACCTCATCGAGCACCGATCTTTCTGTGAAGACTGTGCCCAGTGACGGGTTCGTCAGATACCACAGTTCCCTGTCCCTTGGATCCGACATGAATTCCACTGACCACTCGGCCCATCCCGAGTTGAATGTCCCTCCGGACAGGACGTTCCTCCTGTATTTTGTGAAGACTGTACCAGATGATACCGGCGTGGGCGGTGTTCCGCAGAATATGGTCTGCGGATTGCTGCTGTCTGTCACCACATACTTCAGAGCGCTCTCATGGTCGCTCTGGTATTCCTGAGCTTCATCTATGACGAGCAGGTCGTATCCCTCACCGAGTCCGCCTTTCGTGGTCCTCGTCCTGAATTCCACTTTTCCGCCGCCTTCGACTTCGATATGCTCCTTGCCGTATGCACGGTATGAAGATGTTATTTCTATGCCGGCCTTTTCCAGCATGTCATAAAGTCTTTCCCATGCACTGTGCGTCGTTGAAGTCCTGTGTGCCGTATGCATTATATGCTCACCGTTCACAAGACCGTACATCTCCCTGATGACCACGATCTCATTTTTTCCATTCCTTCGCGGCACGGAATATCCGAACTTGGTATGCACCCACAGATCTTCATCATTCACTGCCAAGATATCGTATATCATCAGCTCCTGCCATTCCTGTGCAGTCCTGCCTGTAGAACTATACAGCTTTATCGCTTCGCTGCCTCTTGTCTTCGAGTAGGGTAATATTACCGATTGGGTCGGTGTCTGGCGACCTTTCCTAAGCTCTGCCATAAACTCCTCCAATCTGTACTGTGTGCTTTTATTTCACCTGCCTGTTATGTCATGGTCATCACGCTCCCTTGTTTTATGTAAATAAAAAGAACCGGTGTTTTCCGGTTCCTGTACTTTCTCTTGTATCTCCTCTTTATACTGACTTGAATACGAGCTTTACAAGCTCTGTGATCACGCCTGCACTTTCGAGGATATGTTCTCTCGTTTGTTTCATTTTGCTGTTATCTTCAAGATACCTGATCCCTTTAACTGTGATCTTCATGTCGCAAATATCTGATATGAGGATGTATTCCCCTCCCCATATTTTCTGAAATACCAATCCTTTTATCATCTCTTCATCGCTGAGATTCTTCAGTATGTCGATCAGGTATTCTTCTGCTATATCTTCTTTTCTGACTACCGCTTTATTGAATGCATCTTTATCGAAACTGTATTTTCGTTTGAAACATCCATATAGATATGTCAGTATTTTGAATACCACGTAACTGTAATCATCTTTTGCCATGGTTTTACCTCATTTGTTTTTATATTCCTGTGTTTTATGTTTATATGAGATCGAATGGTACGATCCCTTTTATTTCTTTCAGAAATCTGTATGCCTTTTTTCAATGTCGAATTATCGCACAGATATTCTATTCCTGCCGGTGTTATCTGGCAAGCAGATAAATCTGCATTCACAAGCACGTGCCCCATCGCAAATGAAAGCTCTGCCCCTTTGATATATCCCTGTTCCTGCAGGTTCTCGATTATATATACCCAGTAATTCCTGTTTATATCCAGCATCTTACTGTCATGCTGCAGCAGAGCCGGATCCACAGCTTCGTCCGTCTTCAGACAGGCGTACAGATATGCCAGTATCTGATATACGATCACATGATAGTCATCTTTTGCCATGTTTTACCTCATTTGTTTGCCTGTTCTTCACGTTCCCAGATTTCAAGAGACTCGTCAGGCTTCATGACACCGTATTTCTTGAGTATCTTTTCAAAGTCTTTTTCAGCTTGTCGTCTTTCCTCTTCCGTGGGCTCCTCATGTCCGGTAACTGTTGCAACTGGTACGTCATGCCAGCGCCTGTCAGAAAAAAGTTTTTTCTCGCTCATCTTATTTCTCCTCAAGCAAAATATATGTGATGCCGTTTTTCAGCACTATATGCTTTACTTTAAAACTGCTATTACGACTATACAGGACTTCCTGTTCCCCTTCGTTATATGCTGATATATCTTTTCCTCGTCTGCTATTTTCTATATATATCTGGATATCTGCGTCCGGATTATATATATCACCTTTCGTTGTTGAAAGGAATTCCTTGTACGTAATTGTATCACCTATTCTATAGCCTTGCAAGAATGCCTCACGGCTTTTTGCATTTGGAAAATATATAGAACGCTGTAAATTACCGCTATAGTTCTGCATTTTTTCTAACGCATTATCCAGGTTTCTTTTAAACCTTTCATCGTCAACTGTCAATTTTGAGTCGTTCCTGAGCTTATCATTTATCTTGTATGAATCTGAGCTGATATACCTCTTAAGTGCCTGCTTTTCATCATTTGTCAGTTTCTTCGATTTTCTTAACGTTTTTTCCAATTCGTGCGGGTCTTTCTTCAACGGTGTCTCCAAGCCTATGCTTTTCCTCTTCTCCAGTTCCGCTGCATCAGTCCATGCTTTTGAATGGACGTTCTGTCTGCGTCCGTCACCGGGCTCGTACTCTACTATGCACCTGCAGCGCTGATGTCTCCTGTATACGTCATGGGGTACGTCAGGATATGTATAACTGCCTGCCACCGCTTCACACCATGGACATGGATTTCCTGTCGCTCTGCGCACTACCCGTGGAGACATCCCGGACTTCCCTTGAAAATCTATGTTCCGCTTCAGCGAATCGTCTACGACAGCCTGTCCGAATGTTATGACCGGCTCATCAAGCATATATGCTATATCATCATACCGGTATTTGCCTGATACGATATTCACGATACCGTCTATACGTTCCTGATCGAGCTGTGCAGGCTGTACCTTTATCCCCACTCCTGCTTTACTGTTCGCAAAATACTGCACATCCGCTGCATACCCGCTGATCAGAGAGTGATTGTTGCTCAGCGTGCTGTTTAATATCCTCGATGCAATGTTATAATAAAGCCTGCCGTCAGGAAGTATATCTGACGACAGGTTTTTTCTGAATGTATCCGCCAGCAGCTCGCCTGTTCTCACAGCAAAGGACTGTGCATCTTCATAGGTGGCTGTGCCGTTTTTAGTTTTTCTGTAAAGTGCCTTTATCGTGCTGTCACTGCTGAAGGCTCGCTCGAAATCTTTTTCGATTCGTTCCAGCAGCTCCGGTGCTATATCTTTCATTCGTCGTCACCTTTGATGCCGGTCAGACTTCTGAGATTGTTGGCTCCGAAGTATCCGGGAACCGCCTGATTGATCTTCAGTGCTCCGTCTCCGATGCCTGACAGTGCAGCCATGTCCGGTTCGAATATCGGTTCCCACTGAGGTCTTGTCAGGTAAAGCTGTCTGCGTTCATATGGGAAATCGTCACGCAGGCAGGCTGCCAGATACCCGACATTGAGGAACCCGCTGCCAAAATTCCGCTGCGCCTTGCGTGCCATGAGTCTGAGATTCTCATGTGATGCCTTTATCGCCTCTGAGCTCGACGGGTTCTCTGTCGCAAAACCAAGGTCATCAAGAGTCAGTCCTGTTTCACCTGCAAACAATGCAGCGAACATCTTCAGCTGTTCCAGATGCGGAGTCATGGACTGCTGGGTGAACTGGCCAAGCTGCGGACTGTCGCCGTCTTCATCCTTGGTGAAGCTCATCATGCTGGATATCGTGGATTTCCACTTATCCAGGCGCTCTGCATCTTCCGAGAGCCCTGTGACATATTTCTGCGGGAACGAATAGAACTCCGCTGCGATCTCTGACCGTTTCACGGTCCTTATCGCTGATGACATTATCGACATACATGCCCTGCTTATCCTGCTGTGTCCGAATTCTCTTTTGGCATCCGGTCTGTGTATTATCGGCACCAGCAGCGGATATGGAGCACCGTTAGCGACTGTCTCGATATCCTTCTCGCCTTTACGGTAATAATGGGTCTCACCCTTTGTGAAATAGGCTTCACGTGTTGGGTTCCCTGAGTCATCTACATTCAGTACTGCATACCCTTCCATCAGCAGGCCTGTTATAGGATCTATGATACCTGTTGCTCTGCTGCCGTCTATGACCTGCAGCTGCGGATAATCAGTACTGTCTGCGCTTATGTACACGAAGCAGCATGATGATATCATTGCAGACAATACAGCGCTGTCGAAGAATGTGTCCGGGTTATTCATGCTGAATATCTCATTGAGAGAAAAATTGTCATCATCAAAATCTCTGAATATGATGCGGTCAGCCAGAGAATCCACTGCCTTGGCGCACCAGCCCAGCGATGCGAACCAGTATTTGAGTGCCGGCGGTGATGATATCCCGAGATCTCTTGTGACATTCCTCATCTCATAAAAAGCATATCTTTTTCTCACTCTTGTCTTTTTCAGCTCCAGTTTCCTGCGCAGGTATTCGATGCCCTTATATGTATACACTTTCCAAATTCCTCCAATCAGTGCAAATGAATTTTACCGTGTGTTTTTTTTCACAGTGACGGCGTGAAGTCCAGAGCCACCGGCCCCTGGGGAGGTACCCCCCCTATATAAAAACAGATCAGAATATATATCCTGAAATCTGAAGTTCTCAGATATATTATCCTGAACTGCTATACATATCATTTTATTTATTATCTTTATCCTTAACCAGTGAATGAAAGTTCTTCCAGTCCAGCGAGTGCGGAAGTATCCTGTTCGACACTGTCTCCTGCATCCCCTGAGGTATGGCTTTCGCCACCAGCTTGTCAGACTTCTGCCTGTTGCATGTCCAGTGTGCCAGCTGCAGGTTATCAGGATCCGATGGGTGTCCGCCCTTGGCCACCGGTATGATATGGTCTATACATGGACTCAATGGGTGAGGGTACTTCAAATCAAAGTCCACGGGCTTGCCGCAGATACCGCATATCGTCTGCGTTGCATATATCTTTTTCTTTGCTCTGTCGAACTGCCTGCGGTGCACACCGTCTCTGTCCGGCCTTGCTGTCCTGCTCATTTCTGCCTCCATATAAAACAGAGCAGCGTCATACACCTCAATGACTCTGCTCTGTTTTGAAAGGGGTTTTTTATTCTGTTAAATGCCTTTTGATTCGATAACATTATACATCAGCTAAAATGTGAAATGTGTGAAAGATCATTCGACCGCTTCAGCTATGATCTTCGATACGAGACTCCGCTCAATAGACAGTCTCTCTCCTATCTCAGACTGGGTCAGTCCTTCCTGGAAATACATCCTCAGGACATTGCGGCTCCTGCTGGACTCTACACTCTCCAGCCATTCCTCCATGTGGTAGATCTCGATGTCTATCAGTTTCTTCTTCTCGGTCATGCGCCGGATGTATCTGTCCTCGACAGGATCAGTGTCGCCCCTGGTTATGATTATACGCTTGTGCCCTGTCCTGTAATCGCCTGTGGTGTCTCCATACGTCCTGATCGCAGGTGTCCTGCTTATGAGCTTGTCATGTATATGCCTGGACTCTATAACAAGATGCCTGAGCTGATTAAGTCTTTCTCTTTCCATTCATTCCTCCCACGCTAAATATTCAGCTCGCATATATCTGCAAAGCTGATCTGTCTCTCATAATCCTTAAGAATCTCCCTCGGATTCACTGCTCTTCCTTTCGGCCACCGCTTCAGTCTCGGTTCTTCATCGAGGCTGACCATTATGTACTCCATGCACTCTACTCCGAGTACAGCATGCTCATACTTCCGTCTGGTGTCTTCATCTACGTAATATCCCTTCGGAGGTTTTATCTGCTGGCGGACTTCACGACCTGATACCTTCTCCCGCTTCACCTCCGGCATCTTCACATTCCTGCTGCTGGTGTATCTTCTCTTCTGCGGACTGTCTTCTTCCCTGAAAGTCTTCTCGGTCTCTTTCAGCAGATACTCGGCAAGCCTGTAGTAGTTCCCTGTCTCATCAAGAACACTCGGATGTTCATGTCCATGTTTCCAGTATTTGTCGATGATCCTGATATCGATACCAGTCATGACGAGATGATGGTGGATCCTTGTGTGCTTATACTCTGTGACAGCCACCCACTTGAATTCTATATCATTCCGCTTGCAGTAATTCCTCACGTTGGTAAGGAACTTCTTCAGAAGCTTCTTAGATTCTTCCGGAGTCACGATCTCTTTGTAGGTCAGAACGATATGATAATCTCCCTGTCTGAAGTTGTGATTCAGCTTTGCAGTCAGCATCCTGACGGCGTATCTGAAATTATTTTTTCTGACCGCTTCAGACGTCGGCTGGAATCTCGCTCTTCTTTCCTGCTTTTCAGTTTTCACTCTTGCCGAGGCTCTCAGGTTTCTGATTATTGTCCTGCCGGCCACGATCGTATCTCTGAAATACATATCCTTGCTCCATTGTTAATACTCTGATCAAGCTCTGATGCGACCCTCAGGTCGCCGGTGTTGTCTTTATATATAATGTAAAGTTCCTGCTGACAGCAAAGCCGCAGCACTTGTCTGCGGTTTTACTGATATCTTTATGATGTAGCTATAACCTTATCAGGATCTCTCCCAGCATCCGTGCTGTTTCTCTTGTGAGTGCCAGCCCCTTCGAACACTTCTCATGATCCTCACTCCAGTTTCTTATATCCACTTTTGCTTCTTTTCCGTTCCATGAAACAAGGTTCACTTCACCGTGCCACGTGCCACTGTCATCGAATGTATCGATATACTTGATGATTTTTTTTGTTACCTCTTTCTGCTTCACATTTACTACCTCTTTTTATCTATACCCATCAGTTCCCTGAGCTGGTCTGCTCTGAGGCTGATCTCCATTTCCCTGAGTTCTATGGTGATGAGATCTGCATACTTCCCATGATTGTATTTCACCGGCAGCTTGCAGGCCTCCATACCATCTTCGTTTTTTATGCTTCCTATTATCATCTTTATATCTGTCATGATTCAGTCCTTTCTCATATACTCATTTAACTAACCCTCTCATTGCATTCTCAAACGATCTGCCGAATACTTCGGCGGGATCTTCTCTCATACTCACTCCTGCCAGTATCTCTGCTCCGTCCGGAACGTCTGACAGGTTATAGCTTATGACATGATCATTCTCTATCCTTATCTTCCATCTTTCTTCAAGCCATTTCTTTTTTGTCAGCTTCCTGGTGCCGCCGGCTCTTGCATGTACTCTGACGGTTATCGTTTTTTCCGTTCTCTCTGTCACGCTGTGTGTGGTCCCGCCTCTGACGACTACGTCATGCACCTTCACATCTTCAAAGGGTATGATGTGATTGACCTTTCTTTTTCTGCGGACCGGTGCAGGTTTGTCCTCCATAATGCCGTACGCCCTGAGAAGTCCGGTCACTTCTCTTTTGGAGCTTCCGAGATAGTCGGCTATATGCTTGATGTCTCTTCCTGCATTAAGCTGATACAGCAGCCACTCAGGCTTCACTTTCTTTATGTCCACGTGCGTTCTCCTCATCTATCATTCTTTTGAGTCTTTCAAGTTTCTCGTTTATCCTCTGCACCACTTCTTTTTCACCAAAGATGATAGCCATCTGCTGGGTCATTATATGTACATCTGCGATCTCATCTATGATCTCTTCATCTGTCACCTGCAGGCAGTTCATGTCTCTTGCAAGCGCCGCCTGCAGTTCTGCCAGTTCTTCGATGGCTTTTATCTGCTGCGGGCCGTCTCCGAAAGTATCTATAGCCTCCATGCATATCTGATGCCCTGTTGCTGCTTTTCCTTTTCCTCTCATTCTTCTATACCTCCTGTAAGTTTCTGCATCAGGCCTCTGAGTGCCTGTTTCAGTTTCGGGTTTCCGGCTTCATCTGCTGCCTGCAGGCATTCCCTGAACACTTCCTGCAGCTGGTCGCTTTTGAGCTTGAACAGGAGCAGAGACTCATCTGCCCTGCTTTCCAGTTTCTTTTCAAGCTGTTCCAGTTTTTCAGCCAGTTCTGTGTTGCGGCTTTCCGCTTCACTGATCCTTCCGGCTGCTGCCTGCTCTGCTTCTTTTCTCAGCTGATCAGCCTTTTCTTCCACTGCCTGCTGTATCTGCAGATCACGTGACTCCTTTTCCTGTGATATTTTTTCTTTGAGTTTCTTCTCTTTTTCTTTTGCTTTTTCAAGTTTGGATTCCAGGTCAGCCAGAACGTCAGGATCCGCAGCGCTGTCCTGCAGTCCCGAAAGCTCATTCTTTATATGCTCCAGTTCCTCATCTGCAGCTGTCAGCCTCTTCTCATACTCTTCTGTTATGACATTGACCTCTATCGCTCTCATCTCTTTTTCCGTTTCCAAAGCTTTTATCTTATCGTTAAGCTCCTTTACGGTCATGCTTTCAATGTCGTTGTTTTCACTGAAGTTTTCCACCTCATCCTCCGGCACCTGCAGGAGGCTCAAAGCCTTGGAAATACTCAAATCCGTACACGTGTACGTTTTTGCATAGATGCTGTTTTCATCGCCGTATTCCGAAGCGATCCTCATG
Organism: uncultured Clostridia bacterium; assembly: GCA_934277495.1. Taxonomy (GTDB): domain Bacteria; phylum Bacillota; class Clostridia; order Peptostreptococcales; family Anaerovoracaceae; genus Lentihominibacter. Next base: position 19,848 of record CAKQUI010000015.1, read on the forward strand.
AGTTTTTCCGTTTTCGATTTGCTGTAATTCAGGTTTTCATGACACCAGTTTTCCCACTGGCCATGTTCCACCTGCTCTTTCGCTTCTTTCAGTTTCAGTCCTATCTGTATCGCTCCTTCGAGTGCGGTCCTGGCCACCTGCGACTCTATGAAAAGGATCTCCGATGCTATCACCGGCAGTGTACGTTCCGGCACTACGCTGTAGTCAGCCTCCACTATATTGCTCATGCTGCTTCCCTCTCTTTCTTCTTTATCATACGTTTGAATTCTTTCACGACTTTTTCCGTGAATCCCTTGACTTCTTCTGTCATCACGCAGTTGCGCTCACCTCTGCACTGTATGAACGTCCCGTCCGGTTTTATTTCCAGAGTATAGAACGGCTTGTCCGGTTCGTCTTTCCCGCGTATGAAGTATATGACCGTGTCACCACCTGCTACTCTGTCACCATATGCCCTGACGCAGTGATGCAGGACTGATGACTCATAGTTCAGTTCTTTCTGTGACTCCGCTATCTTCAGAACGAACAGATCTGAGCTTATATCCAGCCTGTAACTTTCAGCCGTCCTTTTCATCCCGGCAGCTTTCAGCTCATTTTCCACAGCTTCAACCTGCTGTGAAAGCTCCAGATGTGTCTTCTGAAAATCCTTCGGAAACAATATCCTCTTTTTTCTGATGTCCAGTCCGAGAAGTTTGCAGTCCTTTATATAGTCACACCAGTCCCATACAGTGATCTTCCCTTCAGTCGCTTTCGCCCATGTTATGGCGTCTACTGTATCTGTAGCCTCTATCCGCTTTATCTCGAAATCCCGCATGTTTGCTATCGTTCTTATGATATTCCACGGGAGTCTCCGGTCTGCAGGCTCCAGCTCCATGTACGTTCTGAGTTCGTCGAAATCAAGCGTCTCTCTCGGCAGCTTCCTTATCTCTCCCATAGGGAGCCGCAGTATCTTCGTGAGGGATCTGCCTCTCCAGTTCACAGCTCTGCTTCCGGAATACCCTTTCACCTTCATCGCTACCAATCTCCCGAACCTTGCCTTTGCCAGCAGTTCTATCGAACTGTATCTGAGCCCCAGTGCCATATATTTGACAATGTCGTATTCATCGAATCTATATCTGTTGAGAAATTCAGGTATCCACAGATATTTCAGACATGACTTCGTGAAGACATTTTCCAGGTTCTTTTCATACAGCGCCGTCCGATCGAATCTCGATTCCATTCCATATGCACCCTGTGGCGGTCTCGGAAGTTTTATATCTTTCACCAGCTCCCATCTGTGATGATAGTAGTTCGGTCTGTAATATTCCTGTCTGTCTTTACCGAAAATATATACAGCGACCATGCTTCTTGAGATCTGCGGCAGTCCCGGCTTACTGAAACTCACTATGACTTCATGGAGCGTACCGTATACGGTATTGCCCCTGTGAGTGAACAGCAGGATCCTGAAATATTCCCTGAGCTTGCCTCTCCCTATCCCTTCTGATTTGTATCTGCCCTCAGACTTGCATCTGGGGCATACTCCCTTTTCGTTGTGTTTCATATTGAACCTGTCAGCTCTGAATCTGTGCCCGCATCTTGTGCAGACAGCCTCATTCTTTTCCCTGCTGTATATTATGTAACTGTTTTTTACGACTTCTTTCCTGATCCATTTTTCTACACCTGACGGAGCCGGCGGCAGTATTTTTTCCATCTCCTGCATATCCATGACTGCCTCCCTATATGAGATCCAGGATGTTTATATTATCCTGCTCCTGCTTCGTCTCTTTGATCTCCGATATCCCGAAGTACCCTTCCATGATACGGAAGCCTTCGTCAGGCGGAATGACCCCTACGCCATCGACAACCCTTTCCTTCGCTTCTGCACGCATCGCATCCAGAGCTCCTTTCAGAGTCTTTTTCGGATCCAGCAGTTTTTCAGCTACTGCTGTATTTGTGCATCTTTCAGTGAGGTGTTCCTCGATAGCACGTATGGCCGGATCATCTGTTTTCATCATTTCTTCAGTGATCTTTGCTATCGCCTTGTCTATCATCTTATCTCCCTTTCTTCATCGTCCTGAGTCTTGCCTGCAGTATCAGGACCTCCTGCATTATCTTGTCTGCCCGTTTGGGCTTGTTCTCCATGTAATATCTGCGGGCGGTGTGTTCTCTTCTTGCCATATATCCGGCCAGTTCCTTTTCCGGATCCGTCCGTTTCGGTGCTGCAGGTGCATGCATCGCTTTTTCTTCAGATTCGATGCGTCTGAGATCCAGCGCTTTCCGACGTTCCTCTATCTGCTCCTGCAGCTTTATGTATTCCGGATCATCGAGAAAACATGGATCACGTCTGCAGATACCATCCGGAGTGTACATACCCATGCACAGATTTCCTCTTTTCGGACATCGCAGAAAGGAGCCGTATTTTTCTATATGCCTTTTGCGAATTTCAGGCTGCATCATCAGAGACTCCTTTCTGCGTGACCATGATATATCGGATATTGCGAATTCCGGGTCATATCATTTCCCTTATTCCAGTTCCGGCAGATAGTTTCGCTTCATCATTGCCATCCATGAGGATCTTGCACTTTTCGGATCCTCACCGAGACCTCTCAGTCTGGTTTCATACACTGTCTGGTAATACAGCTGCCACCGGAGGTTTTCCTTTTTGGCCCATTCGGACACATTCCCCTGCAGCTGTTCATGGTGCTCCCTGCACACATCCACCTGGAAACCATGGTCGATACAGGTCTGCCGGTACGATCCTCCCCAGATCTCATGTCTTTCTGCATACCTTTTGCCGCAGTAATAACAGTATCTGTTAGGCTTGTCCTTGTAGCCGTTCACTTTCTTCTTTGCTTTCCCGGCCGGCTTCGGCTTCGGGAATGCGCAGCTCTGGTAGTAGTCGTCGAGCTTATCCGACTTCTCTTGATTGCTCATATCGTCCTCCTGCTGTAACTGCCTGTTCGTCCTTCAAAACGCATCTGCCTGCCATAGCCTTTGACACCGCAGGCATGACACTCTGCGATCACGGCGCCGTTTTCTACAACAGCAGATGCGATGCCTCCGCAGCACGGGCAGACAAATTCAGTATGTATGATAGGTCTTGCAACCTTCTTTGCTTCTTCCATCAAAGCATCGTATCTTTCTTTATAGTTCATATATTCTCTCCTTGTTACTTTGGTTCTCTGCGTTCCCTGAGGAGTTTCTTACCTTCCAGCGACTCTATCGATCTGTATGTTCTTAGTTCTATGAGTGCATAGAACACCGCCCTGTCCTGAGGAGCTTTTGTATCGAACTTTGCGATCAGATCCTCCAGCTCATCATTCGTTAAACACTTCGTGCTCATTTCCGTTCTCCTTTCACATCATAGATTCCGGACATATGCACATTGCCAGCATCGCCAGCAGTATCAGCACTGATGAGCCGATATCTTTCAGATTGTCTATCATGACCTGTGGTCTCCATATGTATTTCTTCATTTTGACTCTCCTTTCCTTGTCCATTCATCGACCTGTTCCCTGTTAAAGAAAACTTTTTTGCAGCTATCGTCCAATTTGAAACATGGCAACCCTCGTTTTCTCAATCGCCAAAGCGTTGTTTTGGAAATCCTAAGATATTCACACATCTCATTTGTTGTCATATTCATCTTCCTTCTCCTTTCTCCGAGCCCTCTGCCAGGCGGCCATGTATGATTGAAAATTTATTTTACGGAGGTATCCAGAAAGAGTTCGGCCACCTGACAGAAAGCTCGGTTATTGAATTGTTTTCCAATTACTCCTTGACATTATTTCTTTTGTAGCTAAAATCATATGTATAAACGCACAATATTTTGTACATATGAAAGGAGTTATAATGTCCAGTACCCAAATTCCTACTTTTGCCGCCTTATACATGAAATCTAACCCTGCTATCGTAGGTACTATTGCTAAATTTCAGGAAGCATTAAGCATTACTGCACTAAAACCTGAAACAACTCAATCTCTATCATCAGCGATCAAGACATTCGCTCAATACACCGAAATATCAACCAAACCAATCCCGCATAATCTGGTATCAGCTTTCAATACAATTCTCGTTACACCGGAACTTCAATCTGTGCTTTCTAAGTCTGCTGTCAATCAGATCAGATCAACAATGTTTTCAGAGGACGATTCTTTTTCAGATTCATTTCTGAAAACATCCGCAGAGATCTGTAACGATGACTTTCTCGAGGAGTTCCAGCGTATCGATACAAGTGACGAATACGCAGTGGTCTCTGATTCTGCCGTATCGAAGATTATGTCTTTGACAGGCCTCCCTGAAGAGTATATCGAATCCACTGAAGACCCGAAATTCAAGCGAATAAAAGCAGTTATTGTCCAGCATATTATTATGCCGCTTATAATTTCGATTCTCATCTCAACTCCTGCAGCCATTTACAAAGTTTGGCATGATCATAAGGTCGATCAGGAAACTTATAGGTTTCACCAGCATGTGATCAGCGAAGAACGCAAGCGGACATCAGAGCTTAAAAAGCAAACTGAACTTATTCAGGAAGCTATCGACTCTAATGGGTCCAACAGTAAATAGCGAATTCCAGCTTGTCTGCCAGTATCACTACAAACAACAACATCTGATACAGCTGGATAATCAATATCTCTCCGACCAGCTTTCTGACTACAGCACTCTGTATCTTTTGGACTTTTATGACCCTGATCAACGTGTATGCGATTGCAAGTGCTACGGCTATGAGGTTGGCTACATAAAATTTGATCATTGATTACTCCTTTTGAATAACTCTTCTATTGTCCATTTCGGGAAATACGTGTCCCGGATTTTTATAGCCTCTGTAACCGTGAAGTCACCGATGCCGTTCAGCTTATTTGCTACGCTGTTTCTGTGGATTTCCAAAAGTGAAGCTATATCACCTTTCAAGACTTTGTTTCTGGCCATCTCTTCATCTAAAGTCAGGTACCGGTTCATCAACTTACCTCCTTATCCGCTTCAAGCAGCTGTAATATATCGCAGCCGAGTGCCTTTGCTATGGTGTTGCCCAGGATCACTGTGGGGCATCTGCTGTCTCTCTCTATCTGGGCTATCATCACCCGGCTTACGTTTACCGCTTCTGCCAGTTCTTCCTGGGTCATCTCTCTGGCTTCTCTGAGTCTCTTTATGTTGGTTCCTACGCTCATTCGCTCACCTCCTTTTACGATGTGTATCTGCGGAGCTGTCAAGGGCAGATCCGCATTTTTATGTTACGAGCGTAACATACTTTTCAGATCGTACTATCAACTTGCCTCCTTATCCGCTTCAATGCACTTGCTCAACACTTCATCTGGTGTCATGCCTATAGCATTGCAAATTTCCACGAATTCATTCGCCTCCAGGCGCCGCCTTTTATTCATAATGTCACTAAGCTGCTGGTCTGTAAGCCCCGCTTCTTTTGCCACATGTGCATATCTGTAACCCTTCTCATCAATCGCAGGTTTCAAACATTCTCTAACGTCCATGTTGCCTCTCCTTTCTCTCAATATTTGAGTATAATTAGATATTAACACTCAAAATATTAGTTGTCAATGTTATTTTACTCAATTTTTTAGTATTTTCCTATTGATTATTTGAGAAATTATTAGTATTATTTGAGAAGAGAAAGGAATTCTTGAGATGACCAAAGAAGAAATTGGAAAAATATTAAAGCAGCTAAGATTGAATTGTGGAAAAACGCAGAAAGAGGTCGCTGAACACCTTGGTAAATCGCAACAGCTTATAGGCCATTGGGAGACAGGGTATTCTCAGCCTGATGCTAATACCTTGTTTGTCTTATGTAGTTTCTACGGAACAACTGTAGATAAGGCATTCGGATTCGTTGATGATAACGGCATTAATGCCCATGAATTATCATTGATAAAAAAGTATCGATCGCTGGATACTCACGGTAAGGAGTTAATAAGTATACTATTAGAGAAAGAATTGCAGCGCTGTGCCGCTTCACCGTCGCCACATATACCGACATACGAGGAGTGTCTCACAATGGAAGTTGTACCTGACGACGACACGGCGGCTAATCTTTAGCAGGTGCTATGCGCCTGCTGTGTTCACCTCCGCAATAAGAGTATGATCCCATGTTGGCTACGAAATAGTGTGTTATAAAATACTGTGTTTTGTGCTATATAGTAAATGGCATAAACTGATGTATCGTTATACTGCATATATTTCTTAATCATATGGTACCTCAATTCTTTTTGTGCCAGGTACAACATTATATAATTTTAGTCCATCAGGTATTTTTATACTTTGATGCCATAAATTTATTTTTTATTCACAGGAGGAGGAGTTATGAAAAAATTACTATTCCCAATGATCGTTGTAGTCATGATGCTATGTTTCTCCGGATGCGGCTCTAACGATTCGTCAACAGATGGAGACACTGCTACCGAACCTAAGGTCGAAAGAGATCTCCCTGAAGGCAATTACTCTGATACCGGCAACGGAACCATGTATATCGCTACTCCATCAGGAACTTCAGAGAACGGTGAGGTCCCAGTTATATATGTCCAGGAAGATATCCTCTCAGAACAGATAAGTCTTTACACAGAAGAGTTTGATGGATCACTCATCAGTTATATTTATGTTGATGGTGTACAGATTTCAAAAGAGCAGCTTAGCGAATCTCAAATAACTGTTGATTTTCAGAAGGCTCAGCTGACAGAAGGAAAGCATGAAGTTGAAGTTGTTCAATATACCGATAATGACACTAAGAAAGATATAGTTACATACAAATCAGCTAAATATGAAGTGAAACCTATGGAATAAATCCATATAAAACAAAACCCCCACCGAAGTGAGGGTAATGTGTTCAGGTTGTAATGGTACATCCCGAAATTCGCACTTTCATTGTACCATCTCAGTCCGGATATTTCAACCGGGTATTTTTATACCCGGATATAACAAAGGAGGATACAATGCCAGGTACAAAAAGAAAAGGCAAAGGCGATGCGTGGTACTTTGAAGTTACAATCACCGACCGATCCGGTACTAAGAAGAGATTCAACAAGACATTTCATGGCACAGCAAAGCAGGCTGAAAAGGAACTTGCTGTATTCTATGCTGACTGTGAGGCCGGCAGGACCATCAAAGGTACAAGCATGACGGTTGAGGAGCTTTGCAATACATACAGGACAGAATATGCCGAGCGATATCTGAAAAGGTCTGCACTGCGAAGTATAAATACAGGCATAAACACAATTTTGCCTGTTCTGGGCAACAAAAAAATAAATAAGGTATCAAGGCTCGACGTTCAAAAATTTATCAATAAAATGTCAGATAAAGGTCTTTCTCCAAAAACTATACGAAACTACTACTCAGTCCTGTCCGGAATCATGGAATTTGGCGTCAGGATAAATGAACTCAGCGACACTCCATGTCAGCACATCATACTTCCCAAAAAGACTGCAACGGAAGCAAAGTATTATGATCAGCATGAAGTTATCGATCTTCTTGCTGCGCTGGATGTACTCCCGGAAAATGAACTGCATTTCAAGATATGTATATACATAATGCTTTTCGGTGGGCTTCGTAAAGGTGAAGTTCTTGGACTGAACTGGGAGGATATCGATTTTAATGAGAAAAACATACAGATCCGACGTACCAGACAGATTGCTCCAAAAGTAGGCGTATATGAGGATACCCCCAAAACACTGAAATCAAACAGGACTGTCAGTCTTCCGGTAGAAATATTTGAAATGCTGAGACAGCTTAAAGCTCAGCAGCTCGAACGTAAACTACAACTTCAGAATAAATATAAGGATTCGCCGGCAGTCATTCAAAATTCCTGCGGGGATTGTCTGTATCCACATGCCCTGTATAAATGGTATGTTGACTTCTGTAAAAAGAATAGTCTCAAACAAGTGGGGCTTCATGGACTCAGGCATACACATGCCTCTATACTTGCAAGTATGGGTACTGATAAAATGCAGCTGTCAAGGAGACTTGGACACTCTCAGTTATCTACAACAATGAATATCTACACTCATCTTTTTGAGGATACCGATAAATCCATAGCAGATGATCTATCGACTCTTTATATGAAGGTAAAATGAGTTTTACGGAAAAATTACGGAAAACCATTATATAAATAAAATGAGCGTTGAAAATTCAACGCTCCATTGGTGGAGATGACGGGATTCGAACCCGTGTCCGAAAGCATTTCCACGAGACTTTCTCCGAGCGCAGCTTCTGTTTTAAGAATTCGCTTTGCCGGGCGCCCAGAAGCAGGCTTTCGGCTCAGCTATCCCGTTAGTCCCCTGTGCTGCCGGGAATTCACACAAGGTTTTCCTGCATGTTTGACGTTCAGCACCGGACCTGCAGGTGAATCCGGGTGAACGCGCGTGCTGCTACGCAGCTAATGCGAAATTGTTGTTATTTTTAGCGTTTATATTTAACGTGTCCTTTTTAACGCAGACTGGACAAACTGCGGC
>CAKQUI010000016.1 GCA_934277495.1 uncultured Clostridia bacterium
CTGGAAAGAATCAGGAAGGGACACTATACACCTTCCCCAGTAAAGCGGGTAGAAATCCCAAAGCCGGATGGTGGAATACGTAAGCTTGGCATTCCAACCATTGTAGACCGTATCATTCAGCAAGCCATTGCACAGAAGATGGCTCCGATCTATGAACCGAAATTTTGGGAAGGAAGCTATGGCTACCGACCGGGAAGAAGTGCAAAAGACGCAGTCCTAAGGATAAAGGAGTATGCAGAGAAAGGCTACACAAGAGCAGTGATTCTTGACCTGTCAAAATACTTCGACACGCTGAATCATGTAATACTGCTGAACATTTTGCGAAGAGACGTAAAAGACGAAAGAGTGATACAAATGATAAAGCGGTATCTTAAGAGTGGAGTCTTGGAAAATGGAATGGTAGTCAGAACAGAGGAAGGTTCACCACAAGGCGGAAATCTTTCGCCATTACTGGCAAATATCTACCTGAATGAGTTTGACCAGGAATTCAAAAGACGAGGAGTGCCCTGCGTTCGCTATGCCGATGACATCGTACTGCTTGCAAAGAGCGAAAGAGCCTCGAAACGATTGCTGGAAACCAGTACAAAATATCTGGAAGAAATACTGAAATTGAAAGTGAACCGAAAGAAAAGTCGTACGGTAAGTGTATTTGCGATCCGAAATTTTAAGTATCCTGGCTTTTGTTATGGGAAGAACGGAAAAGGGATCTATATCCGTATCCATGCAGATGCATGTAAGAAAGCCAAGGATAGACTGAGGAAGCTCACTTCCCGGAGCAGATGCGGAAACATTCGAAAAGCAATAGAACGAATCAAGGTATTCATGCGGGGATGGCTGAACTACTTCGGTATTGCGGATATGAAGAACAACATAGAAGCACTGAATGGATGGCTGTATCGGAGGATACGAATGTGTATCTGGAAGCAGTGGAAACTACCGAAGACAAGGAAGCGGAAGCTGTTAAGATTAGGCCTGCCGGAATGGGCGGCCTGTGAAGGAGCATACAGCCGAAAAGGCTACTGGAGAATGGCTGGAAGTGGAGTGGTACATCGAGCGTTGACAAAAGAAAGACTGATACGCTGGGGATGTTATGATTTATCCGTGGCGTATCAGTCTCTGCACGTCAACTGTTGAAACCGCCGTGTACCGAACGGTACGCACGGTGGTGTGAGAGGACGGCGGTTAGTCACCGCCTCCTACTCGATTAGGAAATTTCTCGTAGAGAAATTGACGGAGCTTCAATACTCGCTGCGTTTATTCATATGGCTTTGCCTGCGCTTGGAGATCCTATCCCAATGAGCTTGCGAATTGCGGAAGGTCCCATGCGAAAGTTCCCCGGCCTCAGCCGGAGAGGAACTCACCGCTCTGTTTTTCCAAGCGGATCGCCAATGGCTCTTCGGGAAAAAAGGCAACACTCACTGCGTTCGCTCCTACGGCTTCGCCTGCGCTGTCCTTTCTGCCGTACAAATCGCCTGCAGTTCTTTGGGCAGAAAGGCAAGAAAGTACATTAAATGCGATGCTGCACCGGTTTGAAGTACTGGTGATCGTGGTCTATATGCATCTGGCAGTGTATGTTCAATGCAGGGGCCGACACCAATGTGGCCGTTCAGTGTGCACCTTCCCGGTTACGCTGCATAGAGTGGAGCACAGGCAGGGACCTTGGGTTTATGTGTACACGACGGCGTATGATTCCGGTGAGAGCACGGGGGCAGATGTATCGAAAACAGCAATATTATCGTCAAAAACGACCCATCAGAGAAAGGCAGACACCGATAGTAGGCCATGAAACCGCTGCCGGGCCTGTGAAAGTATCGAAAAGAGCAGTATTATCGCCAAAAACGACCCATCGGAGAAGAGCAGGCACTACCGGCAGCTAGCGGATCCAGAAATAATTACAAAAAAGGGACGAAACCGGCATTTGAACCATTGGTTTCGTCCCTCTGATGTCGTTATTCAGTTATCAGCCTTTGTTCTGCTGTTCTACGAGTCTCAGTGTGCTGTAGCGTTCTCTAAGTACAGGTTTTTCGATCTTGCCTGTCGGGTTGCGTGGAACGTCTGCGAATATTATCCTGTGCGGACGTTTGTAGCGTGGCAGTTCGTGGCAGAAATCGTTTATCTCTGCTTCTGTGCACTCGTGGCCTTCCTTCAGCTCGATTATCGCAGCTGATATCTCGCCAAGTCTCTGGTCTGGTACTCCGATCACTGCAACGTCCTTGATAGCATCGTGTTTTCTGAGGAAGTTTTCTACCTGTACAGGATAGATGTTTTCACCTCCTGAGATTATAACGTCTTTCTTTCTGTCTACCAGGAAGTAGAAGCCGTCTTCGTCTTCATAAGCCATGTCGCCTGTCATGAGCCAGCCGTCGTAAAGTGTTTCGTTTGTAGCTTTCTCATCACGGTAATAGCATTTCATGACTCCGGGACCTTTGACAGCCAGTTCACCGACTTCGCCTCTCCTGACGATGCCTCTGCTTTCGTCTACTATCTTGGCTTCCCAGCCGAAGCCAGCTTTGCCGATGGCGCCGACCTTATGTATGTTTTCTACGCCCAGGTGTACGCATCCCGGACCCGTTGATTCACTGAGTCCGTAGTTCGTATCGTACTGGTGGTGCGGGAAGTATGATTTCCAGCGTTTGATGAGACTTGGCGGTACAGGCTGGGCGCCTATGTGCATCAGTCTCAGCTGATCCAGTTCGTAGTCTTCAAGTTTGATATCGCCTCTGTCCAGTGCGTCCAGTATATCCTGGCACCATGGCACCAGCAGCCAGAGGAGAGTACATTTTTCTTCGGAAATCGCCTTGAGTATCCATTCAGGTTTCGTTCCTTTCAGCAGTACAGCCCTGCCGCCTACAAATAGGCTGCCGAACCAGTGCATCTTGGCTCCTGTGTGATAAAGCGGAGGGATGCAGAGGAACACGTCGTCTCTTGATGTGGAATGGTGATTCTGTTCTACTTTGCATGCGTGCATCAGGCTTCTGTGAGGATGCAGTATCGCTTTCGGGAAACCCGTGGTGCCTGACGAAAAATATATTGCGGCATCATCGGAATCCTTGATGTCGATCATCGGAGTCCTTGATGAACAGTATTCGATGAGTTCGTCATAGCTCTCTGCGAATGAAGGACACTCTTCGCCGGCATACAGCATGAGATCTACTCCCGGCATCCTGTCGCATATTTCCTCCATACGACCTGTGAATTCAGGGCCGAAGACGATGCCGTCCACTTCTGCCAGTTCACAGCAGTAGCGGATCTCATCCGGAGTATAGCGGAAATTCAGCGGCACTGCCAGGGCTCCGGTCTTGAGGATACCGAAGTATATAGGCAGCCATTCGATGCAGTTCATCAGCAGTATGGCTATTTTGTCACCCTTTTTGATACCTCTGGAAAGCAGCAGGTTGGCGAATCTGTTTGCCTGTGTGTTGAACTCGCCCCAGGTGATTTCTTTCCTGAAACGTGCTCTGCCCTTAGGCTCCATCAGGGAATATTCTTTCCATGTCATCCTCGGTTTGGCATCGTCTCCGGGGTTCAGCTCAACGAGACTGATATCGTTTTTAAAAAGTGTAGCGTTGTGCTCAAGTATCTGTGTTATTGGCATTGGTATATGTTCCTTTCGTATGGTTTCGCATCGATGCTGCGAGGGTATCAAAAACGCCCTCTGCATCGCAGAGGGCGGAGTGTTCACTTCGCGGTACCACCTCATTTTATCGCTGTCTTGCGGCAGCGACCTTTACGGGTACGTCGTCCGTGTAATGGCGGGTATACCCTTGTGCTGTATCGGGCACTCCCGTCGCAGCCTACCGGCTGTTATGATCGCAGATAAATGATATGCATTCCGCAAACCGGATAGTGTGCTTCCGACACAGGGCATTTATCAGTGTTTATGATCGTGCAGTTTTCGGTGCGCAGCTCCAGGATGTATTCGCAGACAGTAACTGTGCGCCTCTCACCGGCCGGCAGCTCTCTTGACAGTATCCTGAATGTTACTTGTTCCCTTCAAAGCCTTGATTATTCAACTATATTCAATTTTACCCTCTCCACAGGATTTGTCAACTGTTTTTATGTAATTTGCATAACGGATAATCACGATGTAATGTGTTTGCAGCAGAGTAGTTTGATAAAAATAGACTCTCGGCAGCAGTGAGATATCAGAGATAGTGCAGCTGCCATCGTTCATGTATATCGAGTTTGCCAAATATGTTGTAGATGTGTCGGCGCAGAGTGTTTTCGGCAATAAAAAGCTTACCGGCGATCTCTTCACTGGTGAGTCCTTGAAGCAGCATATCCAGGATTTCCAGTTCCCGGGGCGTAAGATCGTACTGACTGAACTTGTCTGTGTCAGGTATATCATATTGCTGTTTGCTGCATATGCGTGTGTTGTACATCCGGATGGAGAGGTGTTCGTTGATGCAGTCCAGGAAAAGCATCTCCTTGTCCGTGAAGTTGGTATTGTCCCTGACGCGGAACAGCGCCAGCATCCCCAGGCATATGTTGTCGTGGGCGACCAGAGCGTGGGCCCCGTAATACAGGTCGAAGGGCAGGAACATCTCCTTGTAGTAATCGCTGGATTCCAGCGCATCCTCCGACAGCAGGTCGCTGAGTCTGTATGTGGCGGGTTTGTTGGTGGTGCAGAGCCAGTGGGTGTTGTCGATCTCGAAACAGTCCCTCATATACCTGTCCAGAACGTCGCTGACATCGTGGTAGCGGAGATTGTTCTCGTTGATGAGGCCTGTCAGGGTCTGGTTGTTGTCCGCATCCGTATCCACCAGGAAAAAATTCGCAGTGTCAAATGGAATGGCGAATTTCAGCAGCCTGAGGAATTCCGATCGCATCCGGTCGAGGTCATCGGTATTGTAGATCGTGTAAATGATGTGGCTCAGAAGTGTTACGTCGTTTTTTTCGATTCCGTTCATAGCAGCGACCTCCTTATCACGGGCAGTATGATCATACTTCGATCATGGTGCAGTGTGTATCCCCCCCCATTTTTGATATGTAAGTATATAATAACACACGGGATCTGATCAGCACAATACTCAGAATATTACATCACTACTCAGATTGAGTAGACGCTGCGGCAATTGCGAAAGTAAATAAAAATTCTGACTATTGAGAAAACGACCGGCGGCTCATAAAATAAAGCTAAGAAAACGGCCGGTGCAGCAGATCACCTGCAGGGATACAGAGCTGCAGCCGGAGAAGGAGGCGTGACGATGGCTTATGACAAGGTATTATACAACGGAAACATTATAACCATGGACAGTGAACTGTCGCGAAAGACATGGCTGGCGGTAAAGGACGGCAGGATAGCCGCGCTGGGCAGCGGCCCGGATCATCCGCTGGATGCGGAGGAACTGACAGACCTCAAAGGGATGACAGTACTTCCCGGACTCTTCGATGCCCACGCGCATGTGATGCCTACGGGATTTTTCCTGAACAGTGCTGATCTGACCGGCGTGAGTTCCATCAGCGAAGTGCTGGACATAATCGGTAAGGAATGTCTCGACGGCGGAGACGGATGGGTGTTCGGCGGCGGGTTCATGCTGCAGAACGTGAAGGAGGAAAGGTTCCCGGACAAAGATGAGCTGGACAGCATATCCCATGGCCGACCGGTGATGGTGGTGGCTCAGACCCTCCACGGAGTGGCGCTCAATACCAGGGCTATGGAGCTGGTGGACATCCCCGAGGTGGCGGGGCTGCAGCGGAACGACAGCGGTGAACTGAACGGGGTGCTGCTGGCAGACGACGCGGCTTTCCCTGTGATGGGACAGGTCTTCGCGCAGCTGCCGGAGGACAGGCTCTTCGGATTCGTCAGGGACTGCGGAGAATTCGCAGCCAGCAAAGGCGTAACCACCATAGTAGGACTGCTGGGGCAGTTCGTGGACGGTGACATAGACGTGGATCTGGTGCTGAGACGGGGAGACGAGTTGCCCGTCAACATAGAGGTGTTCTATCAGACCTGGGATCTGGAAAAGGCAAAATCCTACGGTCTGCCGAGGATAGGAGGCTGCCTGACGCTGGACGGCGCGGGATTCGAGTACACAATGGCGCTGAACGAACCTTATCCCCAGAGACCGGAGCGGAGAGGATTCCTGCTCCACACCGATGAGGAGATATACGAACTCGTTTCGGCAGCACATAAGGAAGGCATACAGTGCGCTTTCCATGCGCTTGGCACCAGGGCCATAGACCAGCTGCTGTACATATATAAACAGGTTATCGGTGAACAGGGTCCTAAAGACCTGAGACATCGTGTGGAACATTTCTCACTGCCGGAGGACAAACACATGGATATACTGGCAGATCTGGGACTGATAGCTTCCATGCAGCCGGCTTTCACCGGGATGTGGGGCCAGCCGGAAGGCGGATATTACGAGCTGCTGTTCGGCAGAGAACGCGCAGACAGGATGGAGGTGTTCCCTGAGATACTGAAGCGGGGCGGGATCATATGCGGAGGATCGGACTCACCGGTATCGCTGATAGATCCGCTCTACGGCATTGCGTGCTGCATCAGGAACCCGGATCCGAGGAGGAACGTATCGGTGACGGACGCCATAAAGATATTCACCACGAATGCGGCCTATTCTGTGAAGCTTGAGGACCGCAAGGGCAGCATAGCTGTCGGCATGGACGCAGATCTCACTGTCATAGACAGGGATCCGTATGAATATGCAGATTCAGATGATATATACAAAATGAAGGCGGTCATGACCGTGAACGGCGGGAAGACCGTGTACGATATCTCGTGATCATCCAGGCGGCCGGCGCAGATGGCGCATATCAAACAGACAGCAGCTGGATAGCTGCCCGGCGGCCGGGCTGACAGAGGACGGGGATACGGGATGAAGTGGTCGCTTGACGCAGGATGTGATCATGTACTGATACATCGTGGACAGGAAAGGTAGGTAGAAAGATATGAAGGATAAAGAAAGCAAATTATTCGATACCGGCGGTAAGGTCTATTTCGGATGGTGGGTGACTCTGGCAGGGTTCATCCTGGTAGTGTTCGGCTACTCGTGTATAGTTTCCATAACAGGTGTGTTCTTCCTTCCGGTGACGGAGGATCTGGGGTTCAGTATAGGGCAGTTCTCTCTGTACATAACGATACAATGTCTGGCAAGTGTGCTGGCGCTGTTCATTTTCCAGAGTAAAATGACTAAGAAGTACATAAGGAAGATAATGGTCTTTGCGGCCATATGCGGTGCGGCGTCGTTCCTAGGATTCGCATCGGCACAGCAGCTGTGGCACTTTTACATACTGGCCATTCCTCAGGGATTCTGTTTCTCACTGCTGACCAGCACGCCGTGTACGGTCATCATAAGCAACTGGTTCGGCATGAAGCTGAGGGGGCTGGCGCTGGGACTGCTGTTCTCGCCGCTGGGGGCCATGATAATGTCCTGGGTGATGAACATCATCGTGCAGCACCTGGGCTGGAGAGCAGGCTATCTGATGATCGGAGTATGTCTCGTGGTGATCTGCATCCCGTGCGTACTGGTCTTCATGAAGTGGTCGCCGGAGGATATGGGTCTGGCAAGAAAAGGTGAGCTGGACGAGACACCTGTCGTGGACAAAGGCGAGGTGGAAGGCGCTACCTTCAGACGTGCGCTGAAAAGGCCGTCCACATGGATCGTTCTGCTGTCTGCAATGGCTATAACCATCGCTTCGGGAAC
Source organism: uncultured Clostridia bacterium (assembly GCA_934277495.1). Taxonomy (GTDB): domain Bacteria; phylum Bacillota; class Clostridia; order Peptostreptococcales; family Anaerovoracaceae; genus Lentihominibacter. The sequence goes on from CAKQUI010000016.1 coordinate 7,665, forward strand.
ACTGCTGAGCCACACCATGCCTTTCCTTGAACTGGGCGGGCTCTCCAATACGATGGCGTCGTCGGTATTCTCGCTGATGTTCGGTGCTCTCATCATAGGCCAGATCGTTGTGGGCGCATACTGTGACAGATTCAAGCTCAGCACAGGCGCTGTGGCTGTGTCGGTCATATTCGGGATAGCTTTCCTGGCCACCGTTGCAATACCGAGCTGTCCGTGGCTGGTGATCGTGCTGATACTGGGGTACGGTTTCGGATGTCCTGCAGTCAATGTCATCTCCCCGCTGGTCATGAATCATATGTTCGGGGAAAAGGAAATAGGCAGATTCATAGCGTACCTGAACATCTTCATCGCATTCGGCGTGGCTTTCGGCTCATCCATCGTGGGCGTGATCTACGATCTGACTGGTTCCTATACTCCGGCGTTCCTGCTGATGGCGGCGCTGCTGTTCATATCGGCGATCCTCAGAGGGATATTCTGCTCGAAGAAATTCTATTACAAGAACAGGATAAGTCAGAAAGAGCTTCATGAAAAGGTAAGCTGAGTCCACATGCAAAGTGGCGGTGCGGCCTCAGACATGATGCTGACGAAAATATGTGAAACTCAAAGCGCAGCGGCCGGGAGGGCGGCTGCGCTGTTTTGATGGCGACGATGCCGGCGGACAGCAGACCCGGTCAGATCCGTGTGCCCCGGCGCGTCGTGTATCTCACGGGCGAAAACTGACAGCCTCTCTGGGGCGTCATGGAGCCGTGTATCCAGCAGGCAGGCCCGTACATCCCGGCGGCGGGCTGCTGCCGCCTATTCCTCGTGGGCGTGGTCGTAAAGTCGCTGGATGTCTTCCGGCAGTCCGTCGGGGAGCATCTGGCAGATGCGGTCTTCGCTGCCGTCTTTCATGGCCTGTTCGTAGTACCAGCACTTGAACCGGATCATATCCAGAGTACGCTGCATCTTTTCAAGTTCTTCTTCGGCGGCTTTCCTGTGCTGCAGGAAAAATTCATGGCGCTTGCTGTATGTGCTGCTGCCTTCTGCGCACCATTTCATGAACTGGCGTATGTCTTTTATCTCGGCTCCGGACTTCTTGAGACATTCCACAACACGGAGCGATTCGAGCTCTCTGTCGCTGAACTGGCGTATGCCTGATGACCGCTCAAGATTCGGGAAAAGCCCTTCCTTGTCGTAGTATCTCAGTGTGGATACCGGCATATCGAACATTTCTGAAACCTGACCTATAGTGTACATTTTATCTGCCTCCTTTGCTGGATCCTGATACTATACTCCGGCATATAAAGAGATGCTGGCTGAGCAGCAGGGTGCAGAGCCGTTCGATGCATTAAAACCGCTGTCCTGCCGGATATATCGTTGCATTGTAAAAAATATCATAACCTGAAGTCAGCTTCAGGTATCAGTGTAAAGATATCACAGATGATAAAAGCTGTCAAATTGTAAAAGCAGGGGAGGGAGAGTGCCACGTTCAGGTTAGCAGGTGCATGCTGTGGCTTTCGACAGGATAAAACAGATTTCAACGAGTATCTGAAATAGGCGATCTTCGCCTGAACTTGGAGAGCCTGTTCCCAAATCTACGATTCGGTGGAAGGTCCCATGAGGATCGCCGATGGCTTCATGGGCAGAAAGTCATCGCTCGCTGAAGCTTCCTGTTGTGGCTGTGCTTTCGTTGTCCTGATTTCTGAGCAGGCTGAAACTTGGGAACCCTTCGCTGTTATACATAAAAGACCGGCTCCGATGGTGATCACCGGTGCCGGTCTTTGTGGTCCGGAGGTTTCAGCCGGGCCGTTCAGAGGCGGTCATATATACCGTTTCTGAAAATATGTCATTTGTCAGAAGAAGTTATAGCTTTGCTGTAACGATATGAACTTTTAATGCTGTGTCAGTACGTCTGATTCAGGGGTATCTGACACGGGTGTGTTTTCTGAAGGATCCTCAGCGAAATTTTCCTCGGATCCGATCCTGAAAGCTTCTCTTGCTGTTTCCTCATCCTCGGCAGCGGCTTCCAGATGGATGCGTTTATGACATTCCTCCCAGTAACGTCCGCCTCTGTAGATCTTCTTGAAGAAGATGTACGCTGGTATGGATGTTGCTGCCAGTCCCAGCCCTACGATCCAGTTGTCTGCAAATACGCTGGCTCCGTAGATGACTATCGGGAAACACAGATATACGATATATGCCTTGTTCGGCAGAGGGACCTTGAAGTCCAGCTTCATATCAGGCTGTTTGATCCTCAGCTTGATATTGGCGATGAACATCATGATGACCGGTACTGCGTAAAGTATGGACGCTATACCTACGAAAGCGATGAAGCTTCCTGACGAGCAGAGTCCGATGCTGACTACCGACAGTATGATGATAGCCATATAAGGCGTCTTGAACTTCTTGTGCTCCTTGGAGAAGATCTTGAAAAACTGACCTTTTTCACTGAAGGATTTCATCAGGTATGCGTATGCCAGTATGTATTCACAGAGGATCATCATGCTGGCAAGGCTGCCTGCTGCTACGAAGGCCCATCTCAGCGGAGCACCGCCTACGATATTACCGACTTCCACGAAGGAAAGAGGACCTTCAGATGACCAGTCCTGCCAGTGTCCTACAGCTGACAGTGCAGGCATTACCCAGAGGATGTACATTACCGATATGATAGGTATAGCCAGTACTATAGCTTTCGGTACTTTGCGTGAACCATCTTCTATATCTCCCGACATAGTGGAGATTGTCTCGAAACCTGTGTTGAACCAGATACCTACAAGAAGACCCTGTCCTGCTGCCTGCAGGAATGACATGTTTTCAGGTACCATAGGTTCCACCGGGCTGTACTTGACGTCTGTAAGGGACAGAACTACAAGTATTATGAACGGTATTACGCAAAGTATAGTGATAACAGAAGCCAGATTGCTTACCAGCTTGATGCCGATGATATTTATTATAGCGAATATGGCTATAAGTGCGGCACACAGACACCAGTAAACAAAAGCATCCACTTTTATCGGGAGGAGCATTTTCATGTAATTGGCACTGAGCACTGCGAATGTGGCAGGTTCGACGAATCCGGCGATGGTGTAGCACCAGCCGCTGACGAATCCTGCTTTTTCACCCAGTCCGTTCTTGGCCCAGGTGTACATGCCCCCGTCTTCAGGATATGCAGATGAAAGTTCTGCAGATGACAGTCCGAATGGCAGTGACCATACGAATGGTATGAGTATGAAGACCAGCATTGTCATTCCCGGACCTACGGAACCGACCAGGTCTTCGATGCCGAATCCGCCGCCGGCAACGGTGACGCATATCATCATGACCAGCGCGAAGACGGATATCTTCGATTTTTTCTTTGACATAACAGTCAGCTTCCTTTCTTGATTACCTTTGTTTTCTGACCGGGGAGTTCCAGTGTGTGTCCGCTGCTCTGAGATGATGTCTCTCCCGGAGCGGGCAGATGAAACCCGAAACCCCGGTGAAAAAACTGCGGAGCCTGCATGATATGCGGCTCCGCATTGACTATGCAAGTGTTTGCGTTATAGATTATGCAGGGAGATGGTCATAGAAGAAGGAATCAGTAACTATTGTGCTTCGCTCTCCCTGCTGAGATCATGACCTGTGCCGTTTATTTTCCAACTGCGTCGATGAATGCCTTTTCATTGAGTTCGTCTGCGTATTCGGAATCCATTTCCTTGATACCTGCAGGGAATTCATATTTAGCAAGTCTTTCTACGAACGGATCCGGATCGAAGTGTTCAGGTCCCCATGCGCCGGCTTCGTTCCAGATGCCTCTTGCAATGAGTTCCATCATGATAACAGGTCCTACAGCTGTCTGTGCTACTACGGAGTTTGTAGTGTATTTGGCAACGCACTCCTGGTTGTCTGCTATCTGATAGAGATATACTGACCTGTACTTGCCGTCTTTCCATCCTGTTACCCATGTGCCTGCACAGCCCTTGCCTGTCATCGTCAGTGTCGATTCTACAGGTGAAGGGATGACTTTGCATACGAAGTCTCTTGGAGTGATCTCTGCATCGCCTACTTTTATCTTTGTAGTCTTGTCTGCCAGACCATACTCGTAAAGAGTGAGGAGTTTCTTTCTGAATTCTGCAGGTACGCCGTATTTGAATGTAACTCTGTTGCAGTCGATCTCTCTTGGAACCAGACTTACTTCTTCGTGTTCTACATTCACTACTTCAACATCGCCGATGCCGCCAGGGAAGTTGAATACTTCAGGTTCTGAGAACTGCTCTGTGCATTTCCAGTGACCATCAGGGAATTCTTCTGTCTTTTCCCATACTACAGGAGGTGCCAGGCACTCGTCTATAGTGGTCCATACAGAGAATCCGAAGTCTGATGATGTATTGCCGTAGTTGTCTCCATCTCTTACGTTCACTTCGTCGATCTTGTCGAAGAGGTGTTTTGCAGCGTATTTTGCAAATACGTCAGCCATGCCCGGCTCTACGCCTGATCCGCATACTGCGATCTTTCCGTTCTTTTTCCATTCTTCACATTTAGCGAACTGGTAGTCGCCCATCTTGATGTTGACTTTGCCGAACGGATCGTCAGCATCAGGTGTGCTCAGTGTCATAGCGCAGTCGAGGTAACCTATGCCAAGCTCCAGAGCTGTGTCGAATATAGTTTCGTTCATTCGAGGGTCGCATGCGTTCATAGTGAAATCTATGTCGTGCTCTTTTACTACTGCCTTGATGCTCTCAGGGTCTCTTGCATTTATATGTGCAGGAACGAATTTGCCGCCGCCGCATATCTCGTTTGCTACTTTTTCAGCTCTTGCTGCATCATAGTCTGCAACTACTATTTTTTCCGCCCAGTCAGCTTCTCTGCCCTGTCTTGCGATGATCTTTGCTGCTGATGTACCGACTCCGCCTGCTCCGATAATAAGTAATTTCATAATTTGCCTCCGTTTCCGATCCTATCTTTCGATAGATACAATAAAGTACAGGTTTTTATACTGCCTGTGTGCAGTATATGATGACTGCTGCTGTGTGAGACCTTTATATAAGAAAAGTCTTGTATGAAGATCTCCGTACCGCCCTTCAGTGTTTCAGGTCATTTATATAAAGACTGATGCCTCTGAAAGGTGCCTTTGTATATGCTGATGTTTTCACCGGACTGTCTTTTCTGATATGTATGTCCCGGTTTGCTGTTTGGGACCGTTTCTTTTGTCGCCGGTGCTCCTTCAGTATACACCTTGCTGTGAGCTGCCACCATGTTTATGTATGCGCTCCTGATATAAAATGATGTTTTATGAGTGCGCTGGAATCTGAGTCTGCATCGTGTGCGTTTTCGTTTTCCATGTCTGAATCATACGACAAAATGAAAATTCAGACAACTACCCGAAAGGGTCAAAAGGCGTATCAGCAGGGTATCAGATGCGGTATCACGGGTATGGACCGATAGGGCCACAGCATTGAAATTCCAACGACCAGAGGTGATACATCGCTGTATATGACTGTGAAAATACATAGAAAAAATATATTTTCGTGATAGAAATAAAATGGTGTCAGAGGGAGCAGATGCACAGAGATCCGGCTATCTGTCCAGGCGTAAAAGAATGATAATACCATAACAAATATCGGAAACATGTCATCCTGCAGGAGCTGATACCAAAGCACCATACATCTCCACAGCAAACCCGTATACTGGCAGCGAAATCTGTGATGAGAAAAGAGCTGTATCGGCAATAAAAGGCGACGCCGCATCAGAAACAATTGAGATCAAGAATCAAAAAACGGGCAGGAGCCTATGCCCTCTGCCCGTGATATACGATGTCCTGTATTCAGTGAGCCGCTGCTGCAGCTTTTTCTTTGGCGCTGCTGTCGCCGTTTTTTCCTGAGATCTGCGACTGCACCAGATGTGCCAGCTCCATCCTTGAGGAAACGTCGAGCTTTTCGAAGATGTTGTGCATATGACGTTTGACGGTATGGGGCGATATGTAAAGCTTTTCTGCGATCACGGGATTTGTAAGTCCCTGATATGCCAGTATCATGACGTCACGCTCTCGCTCAGTAAGTCTGTAGTTCTGTGCGACCAGGTCGAGGGCCTCCTCCTCGGTGAGCTGACGGGGCTGCGGCTGACTGTCACTGAAGAAAAACGGCGTGAAGTCCTTTTTATATATGTACATTATAGTGAGTGCATTGGTGATGATAAGCATCAGCGATGTGACAGCATACAGTTTCGAACACTGCAGCGAAAGATGTATAGCGTGGATGAACACCAGGACTACCACAGTATTGTTCCACAGCGTATTGAAGCACACGAAAATGCTTACGATGATTATGTAGCTGCGGCTGAATGTGTCTGGGATCTCCCTGTAACCGATACGGATATATGCAGCTGTAAAGAAGGTCACAGCAGCACCCAGCACGCCTTCGCCGATGATGACCGTGACTTCCTGCCACGGGATGTCAGTTGAGTAGTATTCATCCAGCAGGAAAATATAAATCACTGCCGACAGTACCATAAGGCATGGGAAGATCCGGTCGGTGAGTTTGCGGAGCTTTTCCATACGGTGGTCCTTTGAGTCGATGATAGCGTCTATCAGTTTCACCCAGGTGTAGCCCATGGCATAGAAAACTATCGAGTCTATGCCACGCATGAGCGGTCCTGCTGCAAATTCACTGAGCACAAGTTCCCGGTAATACGAGACATAGTATTCCAGCCCAAGCAGCAGGGACACTATCGCAAAATTCCGGGCAGCTCTGACCAGTTTCGTACTGCCGGTGACATTGTGCTTCCTTATCATCAGCACCAGCGTTATAGCCTGCAGACTCAGGAAACACATTATCATATAAATAATGAACAGTGTGTTTGAAATCATATCGTTACCTTCTTCTGACCATTGAAACAGATACAATAAAGTATATTCCAAGTATATCATTGAGATGGCATATTTTCAAAGTCTGAGCCGGAGTCGGATATCCGGCAGTTAAGGAAAAATCAGTGTGATAAAAGTCTGAAAACACTGATTTTCAAAGCATTTGACGGCAGCTGTGATGTATCCGGGAGTCTGTATTATCTGCAGAAATTTAAAAACAAGGCAAAAAAGTAGCAGTTATAAAGCAAATAGATGCACGGAATCGTGATATGATTATAACGTACGATCATACATACAGGAGAATCATCATGACAAAAAAAGAAACAGCAAGACGTTATTGTATTTTTTTCGCAGGGCTTATGTTCGTTTCCTTCGGTATAGCTTTCGTCACGAAAGCCTCGCTGGGAACTTCGCCAATATCGGCACTGCCCTATACACTGTCGCTGATAATACCGGCGCTGACGCTGGGAAACTGGACAATAATCTTCAGTTTTATTTTTATGCTGCTGCAGATCATCCTGCTGGGCAGAGAAACGAAAAAGATCGAGATCGTCATACAGATAGCGATAACCTTTGTATTCGGATATTTCATAGATTTTTCGCTTTTTCTCATAAAGGCCTTTTCGCCCCAGATGTATGCTGTGAAGGTGGTGTCGTTGATCATAGGGTGTTTCATCATAGCTTTCGGAGCTTATCTTGAAACAGTGGCAGACGTTGCCATGATACCGGCAGACGCCTTTATACGGGCTCTCGTAAAAGTGACAAGGAAAGAATACGGTATGGTCCGAATGATATCGGATGTGACCATGACTCTTTCGGCGGCGGCGCTCTGCCTGATATTCCTCAGAGAGCTGACCGGAGTAAGAGAGGGAAGCATCATCGCTGCCATCCTGATAGGGAATATAATGAGGTTTTATTCAAGGAAACTTGAGCGTTTCGCCGCTTTTATAGTGCCTTCACGGAAAGCTTCCGAAACTTCGGAACCATCAGCAGAGCCGGGCTTCAGCCAGGGCAGAGTTCCGGTCGTTGTGACGATAGCAAGGGAGTACGGCAGCGGCGGCAGAGTTATCGGCAGACTTGTTGCAAAGTCTCTGGGAATGAAATTCTACGATTCAGAGCTGATACAGATGGCGGCTGCAGAGAGCGGATACAGTGAAGAGCGTGTTTCGGAAAAGGAGCAGAAGATAAGCAATGCGCTGCTTTATGATCTGTATTCACAGTATACGGCAGCCCTGACTGAAGCGGATCTGCCGCAGATAGAGAGACTTTTCAATGCTGAGAAAAAAGTGATACGCCGTCTGGCTTCCGAGGGTTCCTGCGTCATAGTCGGAAGGCTCGCAAACCGTATACTGCGGGATCATCCCAATGCGCTGCACCTTTTCATCAGCGCAGGACATGATGCAAAGGTAAGACGTGTTATGAGCCGTGACGGACTGGAAGAAAAACAGGCCACCGAAAAAATAAAGAAAGTGGAACGTGAAAGAGCGAACTACTGCAAATATTTTTCCCATACGAAATGGCGGGATATAGAGAATTACGATATGACATTCAGATCCGACAGATACGGTATCGAAGAGACAGCAGACATGATAACCGAGATAGTGCGCAGCTACAGTTTCGGATGAGTGTTTCGGGACTTTGTCGAACCTGCATGAGCTGATGTGTAAATATACATAAGCGAAATTATAAAGAGTCCGGCACATGTACAAAACAGACATTTAACTGTCAATTGTACATGCCGGACTCTTTTAGCTCTCTGTGTAAGATATCGAAACTCTGCCAGATCCGGCAGGTCATGCTTCGAAAGATCAGTACAGCTTCGTATCCACCAGTTCGGGTTCGTATCCGCTTTCTTTCAGTGCCCTGAGTATCGCCATCTTGTGTTCTGTGCCGTAGGCTTCCATTGTGACACGCAGCTCAACAGCGTTGATCCTGTTGATGCTGACGAACTGGTTGTGTTCCAGCTTGATGACATTGCCTTTTTCTTTTGCGATGATGCTTGCGACCTTCACAAGCTCTCCGGCTTTATCCGGAAGCAGGACGGATACCGAGAAGATCCTGTCTTTCTGTATCAGTCCGTGCTGTACCACAGAGGACATCGTGATGACGTCCATGTTGCCGCCGCTGAGGATGACAACTGCCTTCTTTCCTTTGAGGTCAAGCTGTCTCAGTGCTGCTACAGCCAGAAGTCCGGAATTCTCGACTATCATCTTGTGATTCTCCACCATATCAAGGAATGCTCCGATGAGCTCGTTGTCTTCGACAGTGAGCACCTGATGGATGTTTTCCTGACAGTATGGGAAAATCGTCTCTCCAACTCTCTTTACGGCTGTTCCGTCAGCTATCGTGTTGGCGCTCGGCAGTGTCACAGGCTCGCCTTTTTCAAGAGCGGCTGTCATGCTGGCAGCTGCCGCAGGCTCCACGCCGATGACCTTTATCTTCGGGTTCAGCATCTTTGATAGTGTGGAAATACCTGTGATCAGACCGCCGCCGCCGATAGGGACGATGATATAGTCCACCGTAGGCAGCTCCTGCACGATCTCCATTGCGATGGAGCCCTGTCCGGTAGCCACAGCCAGATCATCGAAAGGGTGGATGAATGTGTAGCCGTGTTCTTCTGCCAGCTCCAGTGCCTTTTCGCAGGCATCGTCGTACACATCGCCGTGAAGGACGATCTCAGCTCCATAGCTTTTGGTGCGGTTCACCTTGATGAGAGGCGTTACTGTCGGCATTACTATAGTAGCCTTGCAGCCGAATTTCTTTGCAGCATAGGCCACGCCCTGGGCGTGGTTGCCTGCAGATGCGGTGATGAGACCCTTCGCACGCTGCTCATCGGTCAGTGTTGCGATCTTGTAATATGCGCCACGGACTTTGTATGCGCCTGTGTACTGCATATTTTCCGGCTTGAGATAGATCTTGCCGCCGGTCCTGCTGCTGAGGCTCTCGCTGTATTCCAGATTGGTAGGCAGTGTGACGTTCTTGACCAGCTCTGCAGCTTCTTCGAATTTTTCAAGTGTAAGTTCTTTCATGCTGTGTTCTCCGAAAAACGCTTCGAGCTATACAGTTGCGATGAGCTCTACTTCGCAGAGTACGTTCTTAGGAAGAGTTTTTACTGCTACGCATGATCTTGCAGGTTTTTCTGTGAAGTACTGTGCATATACTTCATTGAAAGCTGCAAAATCGTCCATGCTGCTGAGGAAGCATGTAGTCTTTACTGTGTTTTCCTGCTTCGTTCCGGCTGCTGCGAGGACCTCCATGAGGTTCTTCATCACCTGGTGAGCCTGGACTGTGATGTCGGCTCCGACGATCTCGCCTGTTGCAGGGTCGAGAGGGATCTGTCCCGATGTGTATACCATTCCGTTTATTTCGATTGCCTGTGAATAAGGGCCTACTGCTGCAGGCGCTTTGTCAGTGTGGATCTTGTTCATTTTTATAACCTCCATGAATTTGAAATTGTGTACATCCGTACGGACTGCTGAAATCGTCATGAAGTCCCCGGGATAATATGATACATGAGACCGGAGACAGAACTTGCAGTATATCAGCAAAGCCTCTGCCGGGAGAGCGCCCTGAGGGCATCAGGCATCCCGGATACGGCAGCTTGCTGCATCAGCATCGCTGCGGCTTGTACATCTGTAAACAGTTTAAACTTATTTGCCGGCATATTCAATAAAATCTTTGAGATTTATCATTGAAATCGGTGCTGAAACATGATACACTGTACAGGATTTCCAGGAGGGAGTAGTCGGCATACCGTGCAGACAGGAACGGCCGCCGGTCCGTTTTCACAGGACAGGAGGCTCAAAGCAGCGCACAGCGAAGGGTGAGGAACTTTCGCAGGTATGCAGTTCTATCGACATAATGGCAGCAGCTGAAAGACATGCATAGACCGCAAGGTCCTGCATCGAAGAGGTATCCGGCAATGTATCAGCAGAACGCAGGTCACCGGCAGCAGGCTGCCCGGTATTACTTTAAATGATGAGACTCATGGACAGCATTTTTGCGCTGTCTGTGAGTTTTTTGTTTTTTAGAGCTGCTGACGGTCTGCAAAAAACAGGAGGCGAAAGAGGGAACGCATCGAAGAGCACCGGAGGACAGCGGTGTTCGATATGTTTCAGCAAAGCAGTGATAGAGAATGTCGGCAGCCTGGTGATCATAAAGTGTATGCAGGAAAACTAAGAGGAGACAGGAGAATAAAATGGGAATTCTTGAATTGTTCGTACTGGCGGTGGGACTTTCCATGGATGCTTTTGCGGTGTCCATATGCAAAGGTCTTTCCCTCGGTAGAATCAGCTGGAAGCATATGTGTATCGCAGGAGCGTGGTTCGGCGGGTTCCAGGCACTGATGCCGCTGACGGGATATTTTCTCGGAAGCTTTTTCGCAGATCTCATCACAAAGTACGACCACTGGATAGCATTCATACTGCTGCTGCTGATAGGCGGCAACATGGTCAAGGAATCTTTCGGAGGCGACGAGAACGTGGACAGTGCGATGGATGTGAAAAGCATGTTCATACTGGCTGTAGCTACCAGCATAGACGCACTGGCAGTAGGCGTGACATTCGCATTCCTGAAAGTTTCAATAGTGCCGGCGGTGTCTTTCATCGGCACAGTGACTTTCGTATGTTCAGCCATCGGAGTCAAGATCGGCAGTCTCTTCGGAATGAAATATAAATCAAAGGCGGAGCTCTTCGGCGGGATCATACTCATTGCAATAGGCGTGAAGATACTGCTGGAAGGCGTGGGTATAATGTGATAAAACAGCTGCAGCGGCTTGCCTGAATGGTCCGCTGACAGTAGAATGGAGCGTATTATGGAAAATATATTCGTATCGTTTTTTATCCTTGTCGTAGGATTCATACTGCTGATAAAAGGAGCAGATTTTTTTGTTGACGGCAGTTCGTCTGTTGCCAAAATGCTGAGAGTGCCGCCGATGATAATCGGACTCACTATAGTAGCGATGGGTACCAGCCTGCCTGAATGTGCAGTCAGTGTGACAGCGTCTCTCGCAGGAAGCAATACGCTGGCTATAAGTAATGTAGTAGGATCGAACATCTTCAATCTGCTTGTGGTCTGCGGAGTCTGCGCTCTTTTCAACAAGCTGCCGGTGCAGGCGACGACCCTGCAGAAAGAATTCCCGCTTTCCATAGTATGTGCAGGACTGCTGCTGGTGTTCGGATACACCGGTATGGTGGTAGGCCGCATGGAAAGCATCATCCTGCTGGTAGTCTTTGCAGGATACATACTCTGGATGATAGCGCAGGCACGCAAGGCAAGAAGCAACGCTGTAACGGACTTCGAGGTGGAGGATTATGAGATAATGCCTGTCTGGAAATGTGTGATTTTCATCGTCGGAGGTATCTCAGCCATCAAATTCGGCGGCGATTTCGTGGTTGACGGAGCCGTTGATGTAGCGCAGGCTTTCGGACTCAGCGATACGCTGATAGGACTGACGATAGTGGCTTTTGGCACCAGCCTGCCGGAGCTTGCGACTTCCATCGTGGCGGCACGCAAGAATGAAGTTGATATAGCTGTCGGTAATGTCATCGGGTCTAATATATTCAACATACTGTTCGTGCTGGGGATCGCAGGAGCCATAAGTCCGGTGGAGTTCATTTTCAGCAATGTGGTGGATACTGTGGTGCTGATAGTGATAAGCGCAGTGGTGCTGCTGCTGGCCTGGAGAAAAAAGCAGCTCTGGAGATTCGAAGGCGGCGTTATGATAGCGATGTACGCTGCATATGTGTATTATATCTGTACAAGATAGCAGATCGTGGTATATACGAAAAGACTTTGACAGTGCATCAGTGCGTGCTGGAGACAGCATAGCAGATGCACTTTTTTTGACCGGTAGTGGCGTGGGCAAGACTGGTCTGGTGCCGGGAAGATGACTTTTGCAGTGCCATACGGGTGGTCTGCAGGTCGGCATACGGCAGGTGTGCTGATGATCTGAGCTGCAATGGTAGAGCATCAAAATGTATGAAAGGCAGCTCATCTGACATCCGTGAGCTGCCTTTACATGATGGAGGGCTGCGCTAAAGCAGTGTTTCCTCCCATTCTTTCTCTTTGAAACCCGTCAGGACTTTGTCTTCTGTCACTATGATGGGACGCTTCACCAGCATGCCGTCTGTTGCCAGCAGAGCATACTGCTCATCTTCGCTCATTTCAGGGAGTTTGTCTTTGAGATGCATTTCCTTGTAAAGGACGCCGCTTGTATTGAAAAAGCGTTTCAGGGGCAGTCCGCTCTTTTCATGCCATGTTTTCAGCTCGTCAGCTGCAGGGTTTTCTTCTTTGATGTGGCGGTCAGTATACTGGATACCGTGATCGTCCAGCCACTTCTTTGCTTTTTTACATGTAGTGCATTTTGGATATTCTATGAAAAGCATTATGTTTACCTCCTTGTGTCTTTGAAAAACGATGTTTCGTTGCTGACCTGTGCGATAACCAGTATCTGCACGGACTTTCAGCGATAACAGTATAACACGCAGGCATCAGCCGTGTAAATTTTTCATATAGAAAAGAAAGCGATGCATGCCTGCTGTCCATGCGGGAGCTGTGAAATCACAGAGAGACTGCAGGCCGCCGGGAATGCGATTATTTCAATAAGTTCTTGACTTTTGGGCGGTCTGAGTTTAAAATAATTCTGTGCTGTGTTATGCAGCACCGTTTTTCGTGTGAGCAGGATGGGGATCCGTCCGAACGAGCACGGCTAAATAAAGTTTTAGTTCGCCGAAAAAGTTTATCCCAGGATGAACCCAGTAGGCAGGGCCGAAAACGATCGTGCCGCCGCTGAGATTTTGCATATCAGGCCGGCAGTGATCCCAGTAGGTAGAAAGGATGAGAAAATGAGTTCATTTATCGCAAAGCCTGCAGAAGTTGAACGTAAATGGTACGTTGTGGACGCTGAAGGCAAGAACCTCGGAAGAATGGCTTCACAGATCGCCGCAATTCTCAGAGGAAAGAACAAACCGACTTACACTCCTCACGTTGACTGCGGAGACTACGTTATCGTTATCAACGCTGAAAAGGTCGAGGTTACAGGCAAGAAGAGAAAAGAAAAGATCTACAAGAGACACACAGGATATCCTGGCGGTCTCAGAGAAGTGACTTTTGAAAAGATGATGGAAAAGCATCCTACAGAAGCTGTAAGACACGCTGTAAAGGGCATGATGCCTAACGGCAGACTTGGCAGACAGATGTACAAGAAGTTAAAAGTCTATGCAGGCCCTGAGCACAACCATGCAGCTCAGAAGCCGGAAGTTCTGGATATTTAAGGAAGGGAGGATTTGAACGATGGCAAAAACACAGTATTATGGAACAGGAAGAAGAAAATCTTCAGTTGCTAGAGTCAGATTAGTCCCTGGTAACGGCAATATCACAGTAAACAAGAAGCCTCTTGACGATTACATGGCAATGGAGATCGTAAAGAGAGAGGTAAAGAGACCTTTTGAGATCGCTGGATGCGAAGGCAAGTTCGACGTTATCGCTACTGTAAGAGGCGGCGGTTACACAGGTCAGGCCGGAGCACTGAGACACGGTATCTCAAGAGCACTCTGCGAAGCAGACAGAGAAGCGTACAGACCTGCACTGAAAGCAGCAGGATTCCTTACAAGAGACTCAAGAATGAAGGAAAGAAAGAAGTACGGACTCAAGAAAGCAAGAAGAGCAAGCCAGTTCTCAAAGAGATAGGGAGACCTATCCCAGCGAGAGGAACGAGCTGCAGGAAGGTCCCCTGTCAGAAGCACAGCGAATCAAACTGCGAAGCAGTGCAGAGGAGCGTGGTGCTTTACGACTCAGGAACTTGTCCTTGCGATTCGTATGCGCAGCATGCGAGAGCAATGGAAATTGCGCCGTCATATGTCGCAGGAGCTGTGCTCCGTGGCGACCAACGACGCAAGACCTATCCCAGCGAGGAACTATGCTCAACTCACATTCGTGTGGAAACCCCCGAATTCCAACCCTTGGAATCGGGGGTTATTTTTTTCTGAACATAAGGTTTGTAATTTCTGCTCCAGACAGATTGACAGGTTTTATTCATTGATATATAATCTGAATTATATATAATTAGAGTTATACATGGAGGTGCGGATATGCCTGCGAAAGCAAAAGTCACAAAAGAAATGATCGTCGATGCAGCCTTTGCAGTTGCCCGTGAGACAGGTGCGGGAAACATCAGCGCAAGGACAGTATCGGAAAGGTTGAATTGCTCTACACAGCCTGTCATGTATCATTTTGCAACGATCGAAGAATTGAAGCGGACGGTCTATGCGAAGGCAGACCGTTATCATTCGGAATATCTGATGGATATGAAAAAACCGCCAAAGGGTGCTGCGCTCGGGATCGGGATGAATTATATCCGCTTTGCCATCGAAGAGCCGCATTTGTTCCGGTTCCTTTTTCAGTCGGATTTCTTCAGCGGAAGTACTTTGCCTGAACTGATAGATGCTGAAGAACTTACGCCTGTTCTTTCCGCTATGCAGGGAGCACTGGGGACCGATATGGAGCAGACCAAAAGGGTATTCCTGACTGTTTTCCTGTTTGCTCACGGGTATGCAAGTATCATCGCCAACAATTCGATGGAATACGACGAGGAGCTTATAAATTCCCAGCTGGAGCAGGCATACAGGGGAGCCGTACTGGCAGCTCAGGAGAAGAGGAACAACATATGAACTATATTCGGATCACAAAAGAAAATATTGATAAAGAGCACATCTGCTGTGGCATGTCCGGCAAACAGAGCGTTGCAAAAAAGGAATGGCTCAGGCAGCGTTTTGATGAGGGTCTTGTTTTCTACCGCAGCGAGGAGCGTGGCAAATGTTTTATTGAATACATTCCGGCTGAAAACGCCTGGGTGCCTGTTGAGGCAGATGGTTATCTTTACATCAACTGCCTGTGGGTATCCGGCTCTATGAAAGGACACGGATATTCTAATGATCTGCTTAATGAGTGTATCCGGGATGCCAGGGTACAGGGAAAGGTAGGTATTTGTATCCTGTGTGCTGAGGGACGGAAAAGGGAATTTCTCGCTGACCCGAAATTCCTTGCTTACAAGGGGTTCCGTGTGGCAGACATATCCGACTGCGGGATCAGTCTCATGTACTTTCCGATCGAACCGGCTGCACAGATGCCAAAGTTCCGGGAATGTGCAAAACATCCGGCGGCCACGGAACCCGGTTTTGTCCTTTATTATACCGATCAGTGCCCGTACACTTATTACTGGGTACCAAGGGTGCAGGAGGCGGCGAAGAAACACGGGATTCCATTCAAGACCATCCACATCACCGACAGAGAATCTGCGCAGAACGTACCCGCACCGGTCACGACCTATGCTCTGTTCCGGGACGGTCAGTTTCTGACCCAGGGTATTCAGTCCGATAAAAAATTTCTGGCGCTGGCGGGAGTTCGGTACTGAGTCGCCGTGCTATGAAAAAAGGGCTGATCAGTCATAGGCATTTCTGAGGTATCAACGCCTGAAATATCAACAGTACGGGAGAACATTAAATGAAAAAGCTATATGAGAAAAACGAGCTGACTTTTGCGATCGTGTGGATCGTGATCTACAGCGTTCTGCAATCACTGGCCAATCCGCTGAACAAGGCGGCAGGGATCGAATACTCCGCAAGTGCTGTATTTTGCATCCTGCTGGTCACGATTTTTTATCGCAGCGGAAGTCTGATAACATGTATCATCGTCCATTCCGCCATCAACACACTCGGCACCTTTGCAGATGACACTGGTCTTACCCTGAAAATGCACCTGCTCCATATAGCAGTTATGATCGCAGTTACAGTTGCCTACACCCTGATTCTGACAAGGACACTTCCGAAACAGCCCTGAATGAGTTTGTTTTCATTGAACGCTGGTATTTTCAGTGATAGAATATCTATAGGTGACCGATCGGTAATCTAACAGAACAATAAAAGACAGGCAAGGTATCGGCAATGAACAAAACAGGTAAGATAATACTCATATCGCTGCTGTCGGCGGTCCTTGGGGGAGTCTCCGGGGCGGTGCTGTGGGCAGTGATGAAAATAATGGATCTTGGTATGGAGCTTTTCTGGACTGTGATCCCGGAGCGGACAGGTCTTGAACATTCCCTTGTATATATGCTGGCGGTGACGCTGACAGGGGGTCTCATCATAGGTCTGTGGCAGCGCAGGTACGGACTGCTGCCGGAAGAGATGCCGCAGGTAATGGCACGGGTGAAAAGTGAAGGAGGCTATCCTTACGACAGGCTCCATATACTGATAGTATCAGCTCTGCTGCCGCTGATATTCGGCGGCGTCATAGGTCCGGAGGCAGGGCTCACAGGTGTGATAGCAGGTCTCTGCTGCTTTGTGGGAGACCGTCTGAAATACAAGGGCGACGAGCTGGCGGCACTGGCGCAGACTGGTATATGCGCTGCACTGGGCGTTATATTCAACGCACCGCTGTTCGGGATAGTCAGGAACATGGATGAAGATGCAGAACTCAGCGGAAAGCACGGCAAAGGAAAAGAGCGTGCTCGTCTCGTCAGCAGACCTGTGCGGATATTCATATACTGCATGGGAGCTGCAGGAGGAATGCTGGACTTTCGTGGTCTGGGTGCGCTGACAGGAGGCGGAGCCATGGGACTGCCGAGATTTGGCGCAGAACATGATATCGGCCTGATACAGTGGGCGTGGATGCCTGCCATCATAGTATCAGCAGCTGCACTGGGGCTGTACCACCTGCTGGCGGGCAGGATCATGAAGACTATAGGAAAGAAACTCAGCGACCACAGAGTGATATCCTGCATGACCGCCGGAGTGTTCATCGCAGTGACAGGCTACTTCCTGCCTTTCACCATGTTCTCCGGAGAGCATCAGATGGGAGAACTCATGACAGACTGGCAGGACATGGCAGCCTCTGTGCTGATCCTGACTGCTCTTGCAAAGGTGTTCCTTGTGAATATGTGCGTGGAGCTCGGATGGCGGGGCGGCAGCATTTTCCCTGTGATCTTCACAGGCGTGTGCGCAGGATATGCGTTTGCAGCGCTGACAGGGATCGATCCCACATTCGCAGTGGCAGCCATGGCCGCCGGGATGTACGCATATATCGGCAGGAAAGCCGTGATGACAGTGGCGATACTGCTTCTCTGTTTCCCGGTGGTCTACATACTTCCGATAGCCGTATCGGCCCTGATCGCATCCCGCATACCGCTGCCCGGAGCATTGAAAGAGCAGGGCTGAGCAGGAAACTTCCGTCGCCACAGGCACAGACAGATGTCCTTTCACGCAGAACCCATTGATACATACGCAAAAGCGGCATGACCGGATCAGTATAAAATCTGATGCGGTATGCCGCTTTTATAGTGTGCAGTGTGCAGTCTGCCCGGTCACAGGAGGCTGATCGTATTATATATGATCCGGGGTCTGCTGATAGTTATTTCACTGTTATTGTGATGTATTTGCTTATGCCGTTCAGAACTTGTACATCAAATAGAACAAATACTTACAAAAATAACATACAGCACTGCTAAAAATAACATTTGTCTGGTTTTGTGTTTTTTGGAGATATAATGAAGCACGAGATAATATAGATGATAAGCTGTACAGTGCGTTTCATGACGGTTACAGATATTCTTCCGGATTGTCTCAGACGGTAATTGTTATCTCAACAGATGTAGGATATTTGGGTATATGTTAACTTATGAAATATGCATTTATTAAACAACATGATATAACAGACTGTGCAGCAGCGTGTCTTGCAATGGTATGCCTTCATTATAAGAAGGAAACTAGTATAACTACTCTTAGAGACATTATGGGAACAGATATTAAAGGTACTAATCTTGTTGGGGTTTCGAAATGTGCAGAAAAATTGGGATTTGAAAGTCAGGCTGTAAGAGTAGACAGAGAAGGTTTCCTCAGTGACTACACACTTCCGTGTATTGCAAATGTAATTACGGAAAAAGGGGTAAGTCATTTTGTTGTTATATATAGAATCGGTAAAAAAAGACTAGTAGCAGGAGATCCGAGTAAAGAAGGGGTAACCAAAATAGAAATTGAGGAATTTTTTAAAACATTTACTGGGGTAATGTTAATATTAAGTCCTTCGAGTGAGTTTCAAACAGGAAAGAATTATGGAGATAAAACATATGCACGTTTCGTTGAATTGTTATATCCACAAAAGAAATTATTTATTCTTGCAATTTTAGCATCTGCGCTAATTACTGTATTTGGAATAGTATCGTCTTTGTTTAATAAAATTGTCATGGATGAAGTTATTCCTTTTGGGCTTGATAAATTATTGTTATCAAGTTTGATTATTTTTTCAATTGTTTCATTTACGCAGATAGTAGTCGAATTTATAAGAGAATGGGTTATGTTATATTTGTCTCAAAAAATTGACATACCGCTAATGTTGGGATATTTTAAACATATTTATTCATTACCGATAAAATTTTTTGCAACGAGAAAAACAGGAGATATTATTACAAGATTTTCAGATGCATTTACTATAAAAGACATATTTACTAATATTGCACTAACATTGATTATGGATGTTTCAATGGCGGTGATTACAGGCATAATTTTGTTTAAAATGAACAATCAATTATTTATGGGTATTTTAATACTTACGATTATGAGCGTTTTTTTGGTATTTGCATTCAAACAACCATATAAAAAGATCAATCATCAACAAATGCAACAGACTTCAATATTGAATTCTCAAATTATTGAAGGTCTTGAGGCATCTGAAATGATAAAAGGATATGCATTAGAAAATAATGAACTGGACAATATCGAACGTGAGTATATCAAATCATTAAGAATTACATTTCGTGAGGGGTGGCTTTCAAATATACAGGGTGCTATATCAAATGTAATTATGACAATTGGAAATTTGTTTATAATGTACTTAGGAATATTGCAAGTGATTAAAGGAAATATATCATTAGGATCGCTTATGGCATTTATGACATTATCAGGATATTTTATGGAACCTGTAGGAAATCTTGTAGATTTGCAATTAGATATACAAGAGGCACAGATATCAATGAAGAGAATTTCAGAAATTCTAGATTATGAAAAAGAGGAATTTGATGAAGAAAAGAAAGAAAAACATTGTAATATGAAAGGGGATATTGTTTTTGACAATGTAAATTTTCGGTATGGAAATAGAGACTTGGCATTGGAAAATGTGAATTTTACTATAGAGCATGGAAAAAAAACAGCAATTATAGGTGCAAGCGGAAGTGGGAAATCAACAATTGTAAAATTATTATTAAAATATTATGAGATAGAAAAAGGGAATATATTCATTGGAGGAGCAAATCTATCGGATATATCGTCAAATTATATAAGAAAGAATATATCTTTGGTTCCACAGAATATACATTTATTTTCTAAAAGTATTTATGAAAATGTGGCAATGGTAAAACCAGAAGCAACAGAATCAAATGTAGCGAGAGCTCTTGCGATGGCAGATGCACAAGAATTTATAAGAAATATATAATGGTCCCATAAATTAAGACAGATTTTCACCTTGATTTTAATGAATCTGATATAATCTTAATAAGAAGAAAGA
>CAKQUI010000017.1 GCA_934277495.1 uncultured Clostridia bacterium
CCGTTGACATAGCAGCCATAGACGTGGCCTATGTTGCCGTAGTCCGGGTTGAAACGCTTTCTTATCTCTCTTAATTCTTTCTGATTCATGATATTCTCCCTGTCTTTATATCCGACGGCAGTACTGCCGTTTTTCTCATTCTTTATCTCCCGCCTGCAGCGGAAAGCATATATATTCTATCACAAACACGATGTCTTTCCCATGAAAAAAACTCCCTGCAAAATCATCTGCGGGGAGTCATTTATATCCGTATTATATTCTTTCGTTTTTTCCGCTGGAGAGCCTTTACATGGACACGCCTACCATGGACGCCAGGAATGACTTCAGGCGAGGATTCTCTGTAGTTTCGAAGATCTCCTCAGGCGTACCCTGGGCGATTATCTGTCCGTGATCCATGAAAACTACACGGTCAGCCACTTCTCTGGCAAATCCCATCTCATGAGTGACAAGAATCATGGTCCTGTGCTGCTTCGCAAGGTCTTTCATGACATTGAGAACCTCTCCCGTTATCTCCGGGTCCAGTGCCGATGTCGGCTCGTCGAAAAGCATGAGATCAGGATCCATAGCAAGCGCCCTTGCTATAGCTACTCTCTGTTTCTGTCCTCCTGAGATCTGCGCAGGATAAACATCAGCCTTGCTTTCAAGACCTACCATCTTCAGCAGCTCTCTTGCAGTGGCTTCCGCCTCCTGTTTATCTTTTTTCAGGACTTTTACAGGTCCGTATGTTATGTTCTTCAGACAAGTCATATGAGGGAAAAGATTGAAGTGCTGGAACACCATGGATGTCCTGCCGCTTAGCTTTATCTCTCCGGAGGTCGGAGTTGCAAGACCGTTGATGCATCTGAGCAGCGTGCTCTTGCCTGAACCGGATGGCCCGATTATAGCCACGATTTCTCCCTTCTTTATGGAAAAGTCCACGTCGTTCACAGCTGTAAGGTCAGGGTATTTCTTGACTATGTGTTTCATTTCAAGGATCTTCTTCTTTTCCATTAAAGTTCCCCCTTCCCGTCATATCTTTTAAAGTACTTCTCAAGTCTGCGTGCCAGGAGCGACAGGATAAATGTCATAAGCAGGTATATCACGGCTGCAAAGAAGTACGGCGTCACATCGGACATCCTGTTCACCGCACTGTTGGTAGCCTTCATCAGGTCTATGATCGGCAGCGTGGACGCCAGCGCAGTATCCTTTACCAGTGTGATGGCCTCATTGACTACAGGAGGCAGGATAGCCTTCATAGTCTGAGGCAGGATTATATCCATCATAGTCTGTCTTCTGGAAAGTCCCAGTGAATGAGCTGCCTCATACTGACCTATATCTATACTGTTGATACCGCCTCTGTATATTTCCGCAAAATATGCAGCATAGTTCAGCACATATGCCAGCAGCACTGTGATAAAGACATTCATCTTGATATCCAGCACCAGCGGGAAAAAGTAGTAGAAAAAGAACAGCTGCAGGAGCAGCGGTGTTCCTCTGAATATCCAGACATATGTTTTGCATATTATACTCAGCGGTTTTATCCTGCTGTTGCTGCCCAGTGCCACAGGGAGTCCCAGTGGAAGCGAGATCACAAGCGTAAGTGCAAAGATCTCCACAGTAACCACTGTACACTCAAGCATATAAGGCAGAAATTCCATGATCTTGTCCATAATTATCCTGTCCTTGCATTTATGTTGTCAAAGCCCTTGCCAGGTCCTTAATACTAAAGTTCCTCAAATATAACGATGTTCTTGCCGAACCATTCCTTGCTGATCTTCTCAGCTTCTCCGCTGTCGATAGTAGCTCTGATAGCGTCGTTCACCTTGTCTCTGAGCTCTGTATTATCTTTTTCGAATCCGATGACATAGTAGTCGTCTCCCAGTGAATAGGTACACTCTTTCATAGCTCCGTCAAGGTTCTTGTTAGTGTACTCGCCCAGCACCTGGTCTACAGCTATGACATCGACTCTTCCGGCTTTCAGGTCCAGTATAGCTGCATCATATGTCTTGTATTCACTGATGTTGTCCTTGAACTTGTCGTATGACTCGTTCTTCTTGAGCATTTCCAGTGCTGATGAATCAGCCTGTGTTCCTATCTTCAGGTCTGCAAGCTCTGTTGATTTCTTCACATCTGTATCCGAATCCTTCATTGCCATCAGAACGATCTTGTTGTTGAGATATTTGTTGGAAAGAGCCATTTTTTCTTCTCTTTCAGGTGTGATGGACATTCCGTTCCATACGCAGTCAATAGTACCTGCCTTCAGTTCCATCTCCTTTGAATCCCAGTCGATAGGCTGGAATTTGGCTTTCATGCCCATTTCCTTAGCTACTGCATTGGCAAGGTCGATATCGAATCCTACCAGGTTGCCGTCCTTGTCACGGAATCCCATAGGTGCGAATGTGTCATCGAGTCCTATGACGATAGTGTCCTTCGATGCTGTATCCTCCTTGTCGCTGCCTCCGCATCCTGTGAATGCGAACATCGTGAATATCATCACTGCTGCCATTGATATCGCAAATAATTTTCTTTTCATGATTCTCCCTCTCTTTTCGTTTAATCTAACATTTCATTATTGCTTTATCGTGTTAAAACATCAAACCGATTGTTTTTTAATGTTATCATACAGACAGCCAAAAGTCAACCGGTTCGCGCATCTGTTTGCATATATATCTGCTCTCTGCCGGCATATCCTCCGGTACATGACGACCTGCAGCCATAGAAAGTGCTGAGCATGCAAATCCAGCTTTCCGTGACCGGATATCTTTATATGAAGGTCTGATTCCCTTTGTCTTCACAAATTTCTTCTGAAACGACGAGAGGACCACATAATGTGATCCCCGTCATCGTTGTACTTTATTATATCTATTAGGTAATTAGAAAGGACAAAGTTTATTTGTAGTGCAGCAGTCTGTGAGCATTGTGACCCTTGAGTATGCCGTCATAGAGAGCATCTGTGATAGGGTTGTTCTGTGATACACGGACGCTTGTCATCCTGTCTGTATCATACATTCCTGTTGCTCTTTCTTCTCTTGCCATATTCTTAGGATCGAACGGCTGTCCTGCACCTGCGATACATCCGCCTCTGCATGCCATTACCTCGATGAAGTCGTAGTATACTTCACCTGCTTTGACAGCATTGAGAAGGTTCTCAGCATTGCGCAGTCCGCTGACGATAGCTATGGAAAGTTCACGTTCACCGTAAGGTACTTTTACTTCCTTGACTCCGTCAAAACCTCTGACGCCTGTAAATGCGATCTGCTCTACTGCAGCTCTGTCATTGCCTGCGATTGCACGGATAACTGCCTCTGTTACACCGCCTGTCACGCCGAATATGATTCCGGCTCCGCTGGCGATGCTGAACGGTGTATCTACTGCTTCAGGCAGGATCTCTTCGAATCTCAGTCCGGCTTCTCTGATCATTGCAGCCAGTTCCTGAGTAGTTATCGAAATGTCTACTGCCGGCTCATCGCCGTAGTTGAATTCATCTCTCTTTACTTCGTATTTCTTAGCTGTACAAGGCATTACTGCGATCACCTTGGTCTTCTTAGCCTTGTTGCCTACGTTCAGACCTTCGTTCGCTGCTTTTTCCTTGAGGACTGCACCGAACATCTCCATAGGAGATTTGCAGCTGGATACGTTTTCTTTAAGGTCAGGATGGAAAGTCTCAACATACTTGAACCATGCAGGACAGCATGATGTCAGCAGAGGCAGTTTTTCGCCTGTCTTGAGTCTTTCCAGCAGTTCAGCTGACTCCTCCATTACAGTCAGGTCAGCGCCTGTTGCTGTATCATATACTTCATCGAAGCCCATCTTTCTCATGGCTGCGACCATCTTGCCCATTACATTCGTACCCTTAGGGATACCGAACTCGTCGCCGAGAGCAACACGTACTGCCGGAGCGATCTGAGCCTGCACGATGATATTGTCATCGTTGAGCATTTCCCATACTCTCTGCACATCGCTTCTGATAGTGATGGCAGCTGTAGGACATACTGCAGCACACTGTCCGCAGTTGACGCAGTTGGATTCTGCCAGCGGCATGTTGAATGCTGCCTCTACGTTCATCTTCGAGCCTCTGTGTACGAAATCGATAGCACCTACATTCTGTATTTCGTCACACATACGCACGCAGTCACCGCAGAGTATGCACTTGTCCGGATGACGTATGATAGCCGGGGATGAATCGTCTATAGTACCGTCCATACTGTATGTTTCGAATCTTACTTTATCTACTCCGAACCTTGCTGCCAGTTCCTGGAGCTGACAGTTTGAACGTTTTTCACAAGTTATACAGTCTCTGTTATGGTCAGCCAGCATGAGTTCCAGGATCATCTTCCTGTATTCCTGAAGTCTTGGCGTATTTGTCTTTATTTCCATGCCTGCTCTCGGAGGAGTCGAACATGATGCCATTATCGTGCCTTTTTTGTCTTCGACGATACACATTCTGCATGCTCCGTAAGTCGAAAGCTTTGAGTAGTAGCAGAGTGTAGG
The DNA here is from genome assembly GCA_934277495.1 of uncultured Clostridia bacterium. Classification (GTDB taxonomy): domain Bacteria; phylum Bacillota; class Clostridia; order Peptostreptococcales; family Anaerovoracaceae; genus Lentihominibacter. The sequence continues at coordinate 4,471 of CAKQUI010000017.1, forward strand.
CATATCGAATCCGGCTTTCCTGATAACATCAAGTATATTTTTCTCACCCTCGATCGGTACAGGCATACCGTTGATTATCATGGTTCTCTGATTATTTCCTGCAGTCATTATTAATCCTCCTTCACCGCACCGAACTTACACTTCTCTATGCAGGCACCGCACTTGATACATTTAGCTGCATCGATAACGAACGGCTCCTTGACTTTGCCGGATATGGCATTGACAGGACAGACTTTGGAGCAGAGGGAACAGCCCTTGCACGCTTCTGCGTCTATGTAAAGTTTCTTCAATGCCTGGCAGTTGTGAGTCCTGCACTTCTTTTCAACGATATGTTCAACATATTCGTCTCTGAAATATTTCAGTGTGGATACTACAGGGTTTGCTGCAGTTTTTCCAAGTCCGCAGAGAGCTGTGGACTTGATAGTGTCAGCAAGCTGCTCCAGAGTATCGAGATCGCTCATTTCACCGTTTCCGGCTACGATCTTTTCGAGGATGTCCAGCATTCTTCTGGTACCTTCTCTGCATGGTACACATTTACCGCATGATTCGTTCTGTGTGAAGTTCATGAAGAATCTTGCAACTTCTACCATACATGTGTCTTCATCCATTACTACCAGACCGCCTGAACCTATCATGGCTCCGACTTTCTTAAGGCTGTCGAAATCCAGCGGCAGGTCGAGATGTTCTTCAGTAAGACATGCACCTGACGGTCCGCCTATCTGTACTGCCTTGAACTTCTTGCCGCCTCTGATACCTCCGCCTATGTCGAAGATGATCTTTCTCAGCGTTGTTCCCATAGGTACTTCGATGAGGCCTGTGTTGGAAATGTTACCTGTAAGGGCGAATGCTTTTGTTCCCGGACTTGCTTCAGGTCCGATGGACTTGTACCATTCAGCACCCTTGGCGATTATGATAGGAACATTGGCAAATGTCTCTACGTTGTTCAGCAGGGTAGGCTGGTTGAAGAGACCATGTTCCACTGTTCTTGGCGGTTTTACACGAGGCATACCTCTGTTGCCTTCAATGGAAGTAGTGAGGGCACTTCCTTCACCGCATACGAACGCACCTGCGCCCTTTACGATATGTATATCGAATGAGAAATCTGTTCCGAGAATGTTCTCTCCCAGTATTCCTTCGGCTCTTGCCTGTTTTATTGCCTTGTCCAGTCTCTGTACAGCGAGCGGGTATTCAGCACGAACGTATATATAACCTTCCTTCGCACCTGCAGCATAACCTGCGATTATCATACCTTCCAGAAGTTTGTGCGGGTCTCCTTCCATGATACTTCTGTCCATGAATGCGCCCGGATCTCCTTCGTCACCGTTACATACGACGTATTTCATTTCGGCTTTCTGGTTCTTCACCTGCTGCCATTTCCTGCCTGCGGGGAATCCGCCGCCGCCTCTTCCTCTGAGGTTGGAATCATATATAGTCTTGACAATGTCATCTCTTGTGATGTCGAAGAGACATTTTTCCAGCGAGCTGTATCCGCCGTAAGCGATATATTCGTTTATTGATTCTGCATCTATCTGTCCGCAGTCTTCGAGAACTGTTCTGGTCTGATGTTTATAGAACGGTATCTCTTCCTGTACCGGATAAGTCTTGCCTTCTTCTGTATAGATGAGCCTTTCTACGACTTCATCACCTATTATTGATTTTTCTACGATCTCTTCGCAGTCATCTATGCCGACCTTGAGGTAGAACAGCTTGGCAGGTTCTATTCTCAGAACCGGACCCATCTCGCAGAATCCATGACATCCGCTCTTCTTGAGTCCTACTGTTTCGCCGCATCCGTCTTCCTCCAGGATGACTTCGCATTTGAGACCTTTAGCTTCAATGATTTCCTGTATTTTATCGAAAATATCCATCGAACCGCCGGCAACGCACCCTGTTCCGCCGCAGACATAGATCTTTTTCTTCTGTCTGTCCAGTTCATTCAGGAATTTTTCTCTGTAATTCTTGATTTCAGTTCTGTTATTAATTCTCATCATTACCCTCCTCTGATAATTCGTCGATCAGGGCTGTAGCTGAATCCGGTGTCATTGCCGGATACACCTTGTCATTCACTGTCAGAACAGGGGCCAGGCCGCATGCTCCCAGACATGATACTGTTTCTACAGTGAACATCTCGTCTGATGTCGTCTTCTTCTCGCCGGAAAGATCAAGTTTGTCTCTCAGCGCATTCAGAATTGGGATAGATTTTCTAACGTGACATGCTGTACCATCGCATATCTTGATGACGTACTTTCCTTTCGGTTCGAGAGAAAAGTTCTCATAAAACGTCGCTACACTGTAGATCTTCGCAATACTCACGTTTATAGCTTTCGCAAGATAGAACAGTGCTTCTTTTGGCAGGTATCTGTACTCTTCCTGGATATCCTGCAGAATAGCAACAATTGGCTTACGATCTGCATGACGCTCTACGATAGCATCAATCGTTTTGCTCATTTCGTTGTAATCCATGATTCCTCCTAATTAACTAATTTGACATAATTTAACCAATCTTTTTTAATCAAATTTTACTGAAATTTATAAATGCTTGCAATAATATATTACGGAATTTACAGAATTTTGTCCAGTACTATCTTGCTGTCTTTGGTATAACAGCTGTTTTTTGAGCGATTTTATTAAATTCTGTAACAGATGATCACTGTTACGATGCTGTATTTTCACACATTCTGAACTGTTTTTTATGAAATAGATTTCCACTCAGTTATTTTTTTAACAACATTGCTGCAGGCTCCGTTTGAGGTCATAAACAGCCTGAATTCATCGAAAAACGTTGTATTTTCACGTTTTTTATCATTATGTTGCCGTTTTTGCACCTGTGAAATTACATTATTTTTAGCAATTTTTACAGGAAATTTTCTTCCAAATGATATAAATTCTACAGAAAAATGTCTTGTTTTTAAATAAAAATTCTTCAAAAATATGCGCATCATCATGCAGATTTACGAACTTTATCTTTGACAATATTGTATAAAACAGCAGCATACATTCCTTCAGCTCGATCCATCTGCCTCATCTGTCACAGATGAGCCTGTGCGGCTGCCGGACTTTGACCTGTATCACAGTAAGACCAGAGAATCGCCTGCATCTCCTTCAGAGGGTCTGCCCAGCGAAGCAAGGGTATTCTGCATCACGACAGACACCCTTGGTGTTCAGCTATCTTCTTCCCGCTACCGGACGAATTCGGGACTTTGCCCCTTTAGAAATGTGCGCCGCCGGGCGCACCACGAAAAAACACACCTGTACGCATCGTACAGGTGTGTTATATCGCTTTATTATTGCCATACGCTGCTTTTCCGGCAGCTGCTATGACGAATATCTATTTGTATATACTGCAGGTCTACGCCTCTTTTGCGACCGGTTTAGCCGGTGCTTTTTTCTTTCTGAGGTTTATGATAGCGCCTGTAGGACACTCCTTGGCACACAGACCGCAGTTCTTGCACTTGTCGTAGTCGACCTTTGCAAGATTGTTTTCGATAGTGATAGCATCGAACTTGCAAGTCTTTTCGCATTTTCTGCATCCGATACATCCGACTGAGCATGCCTTTCTTGTAGCTGCTCCTTTGGCAACGGATCTGCAGGCAACGTATACCTTGCTCTTTTCGCCTACCATGTCGATGATGTGGTTAGGACATGCTTTTGCACATGCTCCGCATCCTACGCAGGCTTCTTTGTCTACTACTGCAACGCCGTTGATGACTCTGATAGCATCGTAAGCACATTCCACCACGCAGTCTCCAAGACCGAGACATCCATGAGGACATGCCCACTGACCTCCGAAGAAATTCTTTGCAGCCTTGCATGTATGGATCCTGTCGGCTTCCATGATCTGCTTTGTCACTGTATTGTTTCCTGCGCACATAACTGTTGCGACTTTAGCTTCGACATCTCCGGCTTCTACGCCCATGATGCTTGCGATCTCAGCTGCTACTGCTGCTCCGCCTACAGGACAGAGTGTAGTGCTGACGCTTGGATCTGCACCAAGTGCTGCTGCGTAGTCATCGCATCCTGCGTATCCGCAGGCACCGCAGTTTGCTCCCGGAAGAGCTTCTCTTACTGCTGCGACTCTTTCATCAACAGGCACATACATGAGCTTTGATGCTACTGTCAGGATGATACCTGCAACCAGACCTATAACTGCTACCATTATAGCAGGAAATATTATTGATTCCATTTGTATCCTCCCTCCTTAACCGAATATACCATCTACCACACCTGAGAATGCCATGAATGACATTGAAAGGATGGATGCTGTTACCAGCGTGATAGGAATACCTTTGAAACATTCAGGAATAGCGTCGTTTGATTCCAGTCTTTCTCTGAGTCCTGCAAAGAGAACCATTGCCAGAAGGAATCCGATACCAGCCGCAAGTGCGTAGAACAGTGATGTAACATAGTTGTTGCCATCGCTGATAGTGTTGATAGTAACACCGAGGACTGCACAGTTAGTTGTGATCAGCGGCAGGAAAACTCCCAGTGCACTGTAAAGCGGCGGCATATACTTCTTCAGCGTCATCTCGACCAGCTGTACCAGTGCTGCGATAACGAGGATGAATACTACTGTCTGAAGGTATCCTACACCCATTTTAAGAAGTATACAGTTATATATCGGCCATGTTGCAGCTGTTGCCAGTACCATTACGAATGTTACGGCAACACCCATGCCTACTGCCGAGTCAAGTTTCTTGGAAACGCCCAGGAACGGACAGATACCGAGGAACTGTGACAATACATAGTTGTTTGTGAGGATAGCCCCCAGCATTACTGCTAATATACTTGTCATTATTTTTCTTCCTCCTTCCCGTCGCATCCGGTACCGCAGCTGCCGCAGTTATCTGCCATAGCACAGCCTTCGCATCCGAATTCCTTCTTCTTGATAGCCTTGCCCTTTGTGAAGTAGTTGATAGCTGCTATCAGGATAGCGAAGATGAAGAATCCGCCTGGAGCCAGCATGAAGATACCAGCCGGAGTCAGTGCATCAGGTGTAACTGATACATTGAACAGTGTTCCTGCTCCCAGGAATTCTCTGATGAGACCCATAACGCCGAGAGCCAGTGTGAATCCGATACCCATGCCAAGACCATCGAGAGCTGAGTCCAGAACGCCGTTCTTTGATGCGAACATTTCTGCTCTTCCCAGGATGATACAGTTTACTACGATCAGAGGTATGAACAGACCCAGTGAAGCATCAAGTGCAGGCAGATAAGCCTTGAGCATGAGCTGCACGATCGTTACGAAACCTGCGATAACTACGATGTAGCAAGGTATTCTTACCTTTGAAGGTATAATATTTTTAAGTAATGATATTACTATATTCGAGCATACCAGTACGGCAAGTGTGGAAACACCCATACCAAGTCCGTTCATTGCACTGGTAGTTGTTGCCAGTGTAGGACAGGTACCAAGTAAAAGCACCAGTACAGGGTTTTCCTTGATTATGCCTTTAGTCAGAACGCTCAGTTTGCTGTTGTTCTCTCCCATTATTTAACACCTCCGCATTCCTTGTACTGAGCTAAAGCTTCTTTTACGGAGTTATAAACTGCATTCGATGTAATCGTAGCACCTGTTACAGCATCTACGTTGCTGTCATCCTTGATGCTTGCTTCAGGCGCTTCTGTAACACCCTGATACTGCTTCAGATACTCCGGATCAGCAGCCTTCGATCCCAGACCCGGTGTTTCCGAATGTTCTGTGACCTGAACTCCTGTGATAGTGCCTTTGGCATCGATACCGATCATAACTTTGACTGTACCGCCGAATCCCTTGTATCCGGCCGTCACTGCCATTCCGGCTTTGTTGTCTGCGATGTAGCAGTCCTCCACGCCTTCGGCCAGTTTACCGTCATACTGTGTAAATCCGTCTCCGTCAGGAAGCACAGCCTGCCTTGCTTCATCTGCTGACTTCTGCTGGTTTTCTATTATTTTCGGATTTGCAACGCTGTATGTGCCTGCCAGTGCAAGTGTCACGACGAGACATATGATGACCAGGATCATAGCCGGGAAGATGTTTTCTTTGAAATTACTGTTATTGTTCATTTTACTCTCCTCCCTTCGCTTTCTTAGGTGCAGGATACATTCTGCTTTCACAGATCCTGTCGATGTATGGTGTCAGGATGTTCATGAGCAGTATAGCAAATGAAACGCCTTCAGGATATGATCCGAAGATCCTGATCAGCATAGTGAACAGACCGCATCCGATACCGAATATGATCTTTCCTGCCGGGAGTGTCGGTGATGTAACATAGTCTGTAGCACAGAAGAATGCACCCAGCATAACACCGCCTGCACAGATGTTGAATACAGCTCCGTCAAGTCCGCCCCAGATGAATCCGAGTACGAATACAGTTGCTATGAATGCTACCGGGATATGCGGTGTGATGACTTTTCTGATCATCAGGAAAATGCCTCCGATGATCAGTGCCAGTGCGCTGACTTCACCGATACATCCGCCTGTGTTTCCCAGGAAGAGATCCAGGTTCGAGAAACCTGCTTCTCTTACAGCATCAAGGGACATTCCTGCGTGTGACAGTACGCCCAGCGGAGTAGCTGATGTCACTGCATCCACGCCTGACATACCTCTTGCAGTCGGCCATGTAGTCATCTCTGTTGCAAATGCTATGAACAGGAAGATCCTGGCTGTTACTGCAGGGTTTACGAGGTTCTGTCCGATACCGCCGTAAAGCTGCTTTACAACTACGATAGCTGCCAGACATCCCACAACAGCGATCCAGTAAGGAAGGCCTGCAGGGAGGTTGAATGCTATCAGAACACCTGTCAGTACGGCACTCATGTCGCCGATAGTCTGTGTTCTTTTGAGTATTTTGTTCATTAAGTATTCGAATACGACGCAGGCGATGACGCACACTGCTGTCAGAGTTATGACTCTGTATCCGAACTGGTAGATGCCTACTGCGAATGCAGGTATCAGTGCGATGAGCACTGTAGACATTATTTTCTGTGTATTTACAGGGCCCACCTGATGAGGCGCTGACGATACAGTTAAATTGCCGTGATATTTGTTATCCATTATTTATTCGCCGCCTCCTTCAGCATTCCCTTTGCCATTTTGTTCGTGAAGCTCAGAGGTCTTCTCGCTGGACAGACGTATGAACAGCTTCCGCATTCCATACACTGCATTACCTTGAGAGTATCGAGCTTGTCTGTATTCTTAGCTTTGTAAGCTGCTGCGATGGACACAGGCAGCAGATCGAACGGACATGCTCTGTGGCACATACCGCACTTGATGCATCCTGTTTCTTCAGGTATGAGAGCCTGAGGTCCGTCGAACGCCAGTATGGCATTGTTGTTCTTGACTACAGGCAGTTCGTCAGAGAATACTGCACGTCCCATCATAGGTCCGCCCATGAGTATCTTCTTAGGTTCAGCCTTGTAGCCTCCGCACGCTGCGATGACGTCAGCGATCCTTGTTCCTATAGGAACGATTATATTTTTCGGTTCAGCGACTGCATTGCCGTCAACAGTGAGTCTCTTTGTAGTAAGAGGTCTTCCTGTTTCCAGATACTGTCCGATGAATGCGATAGTAGTCACGTTTGAAAGTATTATGCCAAGCTGAGCCGGGAGCATACCTGCATCGAGAGTCTTTCCTGTGACTTCGTACACCATTACTCTCTCTGCACCCTGCGGATATCTTGCTCTCAGTACGTTGACCTCGATGACATCCGAGTGTCCCATATCAGCTATTGTCTTCCTCAGTGTTTCTATGGCGTCAGGCTTGTTCTCCTCCACGCCTATATGTGCTTTTTTCAGATCCAGGTACTTCATGATAGCCATGATACCTTTTACGATGTAATCTGCATTTTCAAGCATGAGTCTGTGGTCTGATGTGATGAATGGTTCACATTCAGCTCCGTTGACTATAAGAGTGTCCACTTCGTTAAGATTCTTAGGGTTGAGCTTTATGTGTGTAGGGAACGATGCTCCTCCCAGACCTACAACGCCGCTGGCTCTTACTGCTGCAATGAAGCTTTTCAGATCATTCACGACAGGCGGCTTGACATCCTCGCTTACTTCCTGCTTGCCGTCTGTTTCTATTACGATCACCTGATCTTCACCACCCATTGCGGATCTGATAGATGAAATCTCTTTGACCGTTCCGGACACACTTGAGTGAATCGGAGCGCTCACAAATGCATCTGTATCTCCAATGAGCTGACCCACCTTGACAGGGTCACCCTTTGCAACAAGAGGCTTACATGGAGCCCCTATGTGCTGTGACATTGAGATGCAGACAGTTTCGGGAATAGCCATCTTCTCAGTCGCACAGCCGGCAGTATGCTTTTCATGACTGACTTTGATGCTATTCAGGTGCTTTCCTTGCTGTCCCATTTCAAAACCTTCCTTTCCTTCTCGATTATTAAGATCCCCTCCTGCAGGCTTTCTTGCCGTTTCGCAGGTCCGGACCCGGAATTCAGTGCATGCTGTATCTTTTATCAGAACGATTCCATTACTCCATTGAAAATATTTTTTCTCATTTCTGAAAAGACTCAATTCGCACGTTTTGGATTATATCACAAAAAAAACAAAAAAGCTACAAAATCCGCCTTTCGGAAAAAAATTTCCGACTATGTCGGAATTAATTTTCCAACGCCTCTGGACAGAGCGAAAACCGTTACTTTGCAACGTTTTTACAATCCTGTTAATTTTCTGTCAATTACTCTTTTTATCGTTTTGCAGGAAAAAAACGGTACCGCAAATTTGTTAGTACCGTTTTAAAAAAACTACATATTATATAGCACAAAAACACATTCGTGATATCATGTCGTTATAACAACATATCCGCCTTTCGGGATACTTTCCCAGGGGTCGTCCACCCTCTGTCCTCTGATATTGTTATACAGTGCACGTATCACTCCGCTGTGTGTCACTATCACGATATCAGCGGAATCGTCTGAAAGAAGAACCTCTCTCATGGTCTTTACCGCCCTGTACTGCATGTCGTAAAAATTCTCCGATCTGTTACCGGTCTTGAAAACGAACATATCCCTTCCCCTGCGGCTGTACTCCTCAGGGAATTTTTCTTTTATCTCCTGTACAGGTCTGCCGTCCCAGGCTCCCAGGTTTATCTCCCTCAGTCCTTTCGCAGGACGCAGTCCGCTGACGCCTTCATCCTGCACACGCTGTTTTTCAGCTTTATCGTGCACCAGGTATCCTGCCACTATCTTTGCAGAATCCACTGCTCTTGACAGATCGCTGCAGTATATCGCCGAAGGTCTCAGGTCCATACTGCGAAGCTCCTGCGAAGTCTTTTCGATCTGCTCTCTGCCCTTGTCACTGAGGGGCACATCATACTGACCAATGAACATCTTTTCATCGTGCTGCTTCGTCTCGCCGTGTCTCACCAGTACGATACGTCTTCCTGCCGCCAGCTTTTCCAGGCTTTCCCGGACGCATCCCGCTGCAAGGAAATCCTCGATCTCTCTGTATCCTTCCGGAGTGTCCATATCCAGAAGACACCCTTCATCGCTGACAGGTATACGCTGCATCCTGTCCCAGTGACGGTCTGTTACGGCTTTCAGACCTCCCGGTCCGTCGTAGCCGGTTATCTCATTTATGAAACAGCCCGGCACATACAGCGGATGGCCTTTCTTTCCTTCGAAAACCGGGACTGCAAAATCCCGGCATATCCCGTCACGGTCTCTTTCAGGTCCGCTGCAAAGGGTTTCTATCACAGCAGAAGATATCAGCGGGCAGTCCACCGGCATCAGCAGACATCCGTCTCCTGCACCCCGGACCGCATCCACTTTCCTGAGTCCTGTCTTTATCGATGTGAACATGCCATCGTCAAAATCAGGATTATATGCCTCCACTACTTCTGTATCGCTGTCGTTCAGCTGATCTATCACCGGCTGCAGCAGCTCCCTGCGGCTGCCTGTCACTACAGCTATATGCTTTATACCTGCAGCTTTGATGCTGCAGACAAGTCTTTCCAGCGCCGGCACTCCTCCTACAGGAAGCAGCGGTTTGAACTTTCCCATACGGGAGGAATATCCGGCAGCCAGCACTACTGCACTAATCAAGTTTAGACCTCACATCTATTATCTCTGCCACGATGCTTATGGCGATCTCCTCCGGAGTCTCTGAGCCTATCTCAAGGCCTATAGGGGCATGGACTGTAGCCAGCTGTTCATCAGTAACGCCTTCGCCTTTGAGAGTCTCGTAAAGCTTATTGTTCTTGCGCCTGCTGCCTATCATGCCAAGATATGCATATGGCTGCTTCAGCGCTCCCCTCAGTACCTGAAGATCGCCTCTGTGTCCTCTTGTGACGATGATGATGTAGCTGTTCTCATCAAGCTCCAGTTCATCGAAAGCGTTGTCGAAACTGTCGCATACGACGGTTCGCTCCGCATCAGGGTATCTTTCCGGATTGGAATATTCCTCACGGTCGTCTATGATGACCGTCTTGAAATCCACATGCCTCAGCACAGGCTCAAGGGCATACGCCACATGACCTCCGCCGAATATATACGCCGTGTCCATCAGTTTGAACTCTTTGATGAAATCTCCGGGATCTGCAGCGTCGATATAGTCTATCTGCACTGTAGCGTCTCCGCCGCATCCCATGTCCAGAGCGTTTTTCTTCTCATCGTTCAGCACGAAATCATATATATGTGTCTTTTCTTTAGTTTCAAGAGTCTTCCTGCAAAGCTTTTCTGTTTCTGCTTCAAGAAGGCCTCCGCCTACAGTTCCTATCGTCCTGCCGTCTTTTCTCATCAGCAGCACGGCGCCTTTCTTTCTCGGCGTGGAACCGCTTGTCTCCACTACCTTCGCAATGACGAAATCCTCGCCCTTTTCTATCAGATCTCTCGCATGATATGATACTTTTTCAGCCATGATGTCCTCCTTTATCTCAAATATCCTTTGACTTCATTCCTGTCATTCACCTTTGCAAGCCGTTTCAGCACGCTGCCGCATGCACAGGGCTCGGTTATCCACCGGCTGATATCGCCGGTCCTGTATCTTATGAACGGCATTCCTTTTCTCGTCAGTGTGGTGAACACGACTTCTCCCGGCGTATCATCGTTGACGACACGTCCTGTTTCCGGATCTGTTATCTCTATGTAAAGGTCACCTTCACGTATATGATATCCGTCTCCCTGTCCGCAGCTGACTGCACAGCCCAGCCCCATCTCGGTCATGCCGTAATGCTCGTAGACTCTGCATCCGAAACTTTCTTCGAACAGCCTGACGTCTTCCTGGGGTATGTACTCAGCGCTGAGCAGCATACTTCGAAGTGATATGCTGCCCTCTGCCGCCTCTGCCACAGCTCGCATATGCGTGGGCAGTGCCACGACAGACGTGACGCCTTCCCGTTTCATGATATCTATAATCTCATGGACTTCGCCGTCGTCGCACCTGCCGTCAGGTCCGGGGAAAAATCCCGGAAGTCCGTATTCCACGACTCTGACTCCGATCCTCTGCAGCCCTTCTGCCAGAAGCCTGCCTATGGATCCGGGTATGTTTGCAGGCATCAGTATCATGACGCAGTCGCTGTCATCCACGATGAGCTGCATACCGTTGGCAAAATAGTCCACTGTCAGCTGCTGGTCATCATATGTGAAGTATATACGCTTAGGCTTTCCGGTAGTGCCTCCTGTATCCAGCGTCACTATCCTGCTGATGTCCCCGGGCCTTGTGCAGAGAAAATCCATCCCCCGCTCTCTCAGATCGTCAGAAGACGTAAGCGGCAGCTTTGCAAAAGCCTCCATGAAACTTTTTCCCTCAAGGGAAAGGATTTCCGGGAAGACCTCACTGTTTCCAAAGGCTTCACGGTAGAAAATGCTGTTTTCGTAAGTATATTCTATGATATCTTTCAGCTTCTGCTCCGTATACCTGTCGAGCCCAGTGCGTGTCAACTCATCCTCGCCTGTGATGCGTGCTGTCCATATATCAAGGTATTTCTTTTTTTCCGGTAGTTTTCTGCTCATTTTTCAGTTCCGATCAGTCCAGTTCCAGCAGCTCGCTGAGCTTCGTCAGCGTCCCTTCCACGAACATAGGACATTTCTCTATCTTCGCCATAGGATCGTCTCCCAGCAGCTCTCTGCAGTCCAACGCACCGAATGACTCCTCGAACCATTCGAGATATTCAGGCACGAATTCCTGCTCTGCATCTGCCGCATCTGCCAGATACAGCAGACTGGTGGCTGCCGACACTGCTCCGCATACACCGCCGCATTTGGCTCCGTCGCAGAGACCTGCTGAAGCCTCCACAAGATCCGGGTTCTCCTTACCCATAAGTTCCAGACCTATCTCCATTATTATCTGGCTGCAGCAGTATCCGTTCATTTTAAGTGTGAAAATCCTGTCCTGCATGAGGTTTCTCCTTTATTTCGCAGGTTTTTCTGCAACGATGAGGAAATATCCTATCTTGCGTTTCCTGCCGTTCACTTCGGTTTCCAGATTCGTGCAGCAGTTTTCCAGGCTGCCTTCATCCATCATTGTCTGAGCCACATAGTTGTCGAGATCCTGGGATCTGTCCTCGAACAGAGTGACTTTATAACCTATCTCTTTCAGCTGAGCGATAAGGGGATCCTTGAAAAATGCGCCCTTGAACCTGAAGTCCACAAAACGCTGTATATCGTTTTCGCAGTCGCCTTCCTTGTGTGGTATCCTGCTCTGTCTGTCAGCTTCTATCTTTATGGCTTTGAGCTGTTTCGGATCAGGGTCTTTTTCGTAAAGGTCACTGATAATGAGCTTTCCGCCTTTTTTCAGCACGCAGTATGCCTCGTGCAGTGCTTCATCAGGAATGTTTATCATGCTCAGCACGCACTCCATGTAAATGCCGTCGAAGGTGTATGAAGAATATCCATCCAGGAATTCTCCGTCTCCGAACTTGACATCTATTCCCGGGTGCTTTTCTTTTGCTGTGCTTATCCTGGAGAGGTTCATGTCGATGCCTTCCGCTTTCAGGCCGTATTTTTCTGAAAGGTGCGCTACTGTATCGCCTTCGCCGCAGCCTATGTCAAGGACTCTGTCGCCCATTTTCAGGCCTGCAGCTTCTGTCGCCTTGTCTGTTATATCGAATTCTCCCGGTCTTAAAATAGCCATTTTTCCTCCTTGTATCTGTCAGGGTTAAAGCCCTGTCACTTCCTGTATATCGTGTTGTATGCACAGAACGGTATAAGCCTGTTGTCAGGTGAAAGCACCTGCACTCTGCAGCGTTTCACACGCTCCGCATCTATATTCGTTATGTCCTGGAAAGCCATGCCTGTGACTGTGAAGGTGTTCCTGCGGTAGTAGCTCAGGAACTCGTCGATGTCCATGACTTCATCTGAACAGCAGGAGTCTTCCTGACCACAGCAGCATCCTGCATCTTCCTCTGGCACTGCTATCTCCCATTTGTTCAGCACATAGTCCCTGTCTTTTCTTATGACCTCCAGCTGATCGGCGGAAGTCATGTCGCAGCAGCTGATACCTGTATTCTCAGGCGTTCCTGTGCAGCAGCAGTCTCCGCTGTCCACATCGAGGCTGCCTCCTGTATCACAGCAGCTTACGCCTTTGTCACGCTGTGCATCTGTGAGAGCTGATCTTATGCTGCCGTCTCTCTCCTTCGTATATGTACCGTAGAAACAGCAAAGCGTATGACCTGTTGCTATCGGACAGAAATCATCGTATCTGAAAGCCGGACTCTGTTTCTCAAGCTCGTGCAGAAGTCCGAACATGGTGACACGTCCCGGAAAATCTCCGCTGTGCATCTGAGTGCAGCAGTCTGTCTCCACCTTCTCAGGATGACGTCCGAAAAAGCTCACCGGCTGGAAATGTATGCCTTTGACTACGTTGACGTTTTCTATGAGGAAATCCATCATTTCTCCTATGTTGTCCGTGTTGACGCCTTCCACCATAGTCGGCACCAGTGTCACCGCAAGCCCTGCCTTCTCGCAGTTTCTTATAGCTTTCTTTTTTATTTCCAGCAGAGGCTCTCCTCTCAGCTTCTCATATATATCGTCTCTTGTGCCGTCGAACTGCATGAATATGACTGTAGCTCCGGCGTCTTTGAGAGTCTGGGCGTAGCCGTCCACCAGGGCCAGTTTCCTGCCGTTGGTGTTTATCTGGACATACTCGAAACCTTTGTCCTTCGCCATCTTTATTATCTCAGGAAGGTCTTCCCTGACGGTAGGCTCTCCGCCTGACAGCTGGATGTTGAACGGGCGCTCTTCCCCCAGCTCCAGCAGCAGGTCGTACTTGGCTTCTATCTCCTCCATAGACGGTTCGCTGCTCCTGTCAGCGTCTTCCTCTGCCTTTGCAAAGCAGTACGGACAGTGCTGGTTGCATCTGTCTGTCAGGTCTATCAGCACGCAGCACGCAGTCTGCAGATGGTTCTGACATGTGCCGCAGTGGAGCGGACATTCGCCATCCTGAGGATCGCCTTCAGTCAGCGGCGTTCTCGGAGGTATATTTATCACAGGGTTCTGCACCCATTTCACATAATCCTGTGCGTCCTCCGCCACAGTAGTCCTGAAACTGCCGTGCTCCGGGCACTCTTTTACGAAATATACTCTCCCCCGGGGAAAGCTGTCGCCGCAGCATGAAATTTCAGTTTCTCCACAGCAGCATCCCGTGTCTTCGTTATCATCCTCGCAGGAACATCCGCAGCTGTCAGCAGCCTCTGCAGATGCGCTGCAGCAGGTGTCTTCTGTATCACCGCAGCATGCACCATCGCCATCCTCCGGCTGGCTGCAGCAGGTATTTTCCTGCTGTTCATTATCTTCTTCATATACAGCATAAAAGGCTTTCACAGGTCTTTTACAGACCGGGCATATACTCTGCGTCTCATCGAGTATATGCAAAGCCTCCCTTGCATTTGTCATAGTATCCCTCTTTTCAAAAAACAAAAGATGTCAATGGATATCACTTATTCATATCGGCAAATATCTATATATCCATTGTATATTAGGGGGATTTTTTCTGCAAGCCTTTATGAGATTATGTGCAGGAATTATCAGAAAGGTTGTTTATTTTACTCTCAGCATAGGATATACTTTAACTGCAGGTCCTCTGACAGTACCTGCATCAGCAAAGGAGGAACCAATGAAACTTTCAGACTATATAGCGAAAATAACTTCAGAAAAAAACGAAACGACCATAGGCATCGAAACTTCCATCGAAAACAGACCCGCACTGCTGCTTTCAGTGCAGGAGATTGACAATGACGACATGCTCTGCTGCGGTGAGGATGACGATGAAACAGATGCACCTGAAAAGCTGGCGAGGCTGACAGTGCTGTGCGAGCGCAGCGATATCGATGAGGATCTTTCTGACTGCGACGAAGAAGATGAGGACGATTTTCCCGTATACGAAGGCATCGCCACAAGACGTGATGTACTGATGGACGAGCTGAATGATGACTTCGAACCTGCTACTGATGCACTGATGATAGGCGGCAGAAAATATGAAGTCCTGTCATACGACAGCGAAGACCCCGATTTCTGCAGCTATCCGCCTATGCGCACTGTGATAGAAATGGCAGAGGCAGGAGTCATCAGCAGTTCGTGGCTGGAAATGGACATCGATGAGCTTTCTGTCACGACATACGATATGCCGCCGGAAGTCCTGGATATAGACTGGTCTGCCGTAAGCTACATCGAAGATATCCCTGAGGTCCTTGATGAGACCGGCAGGATCGGATCAGTGATGCAGCTTGCCTGCGGTCGCTACGATATACCTGTATCCACCATTATCCAGAAAGATGACGGCGACCTGGTACCGCTGAAGATATACGGCGCCTATCCGCTGGAGATCGACGAAGATGAGCTTATGACCGGAGGCAGAGCTCCGTTCATCATAGAATACAGCACCGATGTGGATATGGAGTTTTACTTCTATCTTCCTGAATATCTCGAAGAGCCTTATCCGTATGACGGTTACACCTGTATAGCTGCATTCGGCAGCGACGATACGCCTGCCGGACACAGACTGTGCTTTGCAGGATCTGTGCCGGAGGACTATGCTCCCGGAGAAAATATCACCATAGAGCTTTTCTCATACAGGAAATCCGGTTATTAGGCGCTGATATGTCATGCTTCATTCCCTGTCCGCACTGCTGATGCTGACAGGACAAAAAACAAAGAACCATCACTTCCCTGGTATTCACATGACCGTGGAAACGATGGTTCTTATTTTGACATGATATATCCTCAGCCGAAGTTCGTTCTGTCTTTGCATGTGTCGCCGGCTGCAGTTTTAATGTGTCTGCGGATATCTTCTCTGCCCTGGCACTATAATATAATGATATGCCTGAATCGGACTGCGATATCTTATTTTTTCTTCCCGTTTTTAAGCGAGTCCCTTCCTGTATACCATGTAGCGATGAGATCCGCTCCTGTACCGGCAATGTTTTCTGCAACGATATCTCCGGGACGGAAACTGCCTGATACTCTGATGCGTTTCACCGCCTTCATCACGTCGTATATCCTGGACTTGTCTATGGTCCTGCTTGTCCGCACCGGCAGCACAGGATGCGCCGGATCGTCTGTACCTGCTACCGATGTCAGCACACGCTCAGGATTCTGCAGCTCCTGCTTTGCAAATGATGCTCCACGCTGACACTCATTTCCCGATACGCTGAAGGGCTCGCTTTCCACCTGCATGACGCAGCCCTTCGGACATACGGTGCATATCATGTTGCCACGTCTTCCAGTCGCTTCAGGTCTTACTGCGACTGCTTCCTGAGGCATGTCAATGTCTTTGCAAAGCAGGTATGATGCTGCCTGCACTCCTGTCCTTATCCCTTCTTCTGTGACGTGATCAGCAAGATCGTGTACTCCGCTGGCGTTGCCGCATACGAAAAGTCCGTTTCCTGCACCCTCTGCAGTATATCCATGTATCACTTCAAGCTCAGGTATCAGCCCTGCTGCCACCAGCAGAGTATCGCATGGTATGTATTCCCTGCGTTCCATAGCCGGTCTGCCGTCTTCTCCGAAAGGCGCTATGGTCACGCCTTTGAGGCGCTTGTATCCGTGGGTTGACACAAGGGTCCAGCCGTATCTCATTGGTATATCGAAATCTTCGACGCACTGTATTATATTGCGTGCAAGACCTGTTGCTTCCTGCCCCAGTATCATTTTCACCCTGATTCCTTCAAGAGTCATGCGCCTTGCCATGATAAGACCGATATCTCCTGAGCCCAGTATCACTGCGCTCCTGCCGGGAAGGTAGTTTTTCATGTTCATCATCAGCTGCGCCGAACCTGCAGTGAATACGCCTGCCGGTCTGCTGCCGGGTATCAGCATCTGAGGCAGCGTCCGTTCCCTGCACCCTGTCGCAACTATCACAGCGTCTGCATATATGTCCGCAGCTCCTGTAACTGAGCTGACGCATTTTATATGCCACTTTGGTCTGTCACCAGAAAACTCCGGACCTGCCGCACTTCCACCTGCCTGCCCGGCAGATTTTCCCTGCTGCACCTGAGCTTTACATAAGCTGTCTGCTGAAGTCTCTACGTCTGCACTCACAGCCGGATTCTCTGGGTCTGCGCTGCCGGCATCCGCCCTGTCCACAGACAGCACCGTGGCAGAAGTCATCACCCGGACTCCTGCATCAGCAGTCTTCTCCACCCACAGCCATGCGTATTCGCCTCCTGTATAATCCTTCTCGTAAAGCTGCGTGCCGAAACCTGTGTGTATACACTGTGGCAGCACGCCGCCCAGATAGTCGTGACGCTCGATAAGGACAACATCCTCGATACCCTTTTCCCTGGCAGACACTGCCGCAGCCATTCCTGCCGGTCCGCCTCCTATCACTGCCAGTTTCATGGTCTCAGCCTCCCTTTCACAAACATGCTGCCTTCACCGCTCTTGAAGATCTTCTCCGGCGATGTGTTCCATTCCCTGCAGAGTATCTCTATTATCTGCGGCGTGCAGAAACCGCCCTGGCACCGTCCCATCCCGGTCCTGAGTCTCTTTTTCAGACCGTTGATATCATGAGGGGGCAGCGGTGCTTTCAATGCGGAAATGATATCGCCTTCCGTCACGCCTTCGCATCTGCACACAGCGTTGCCATATGCAGTGTTTTCCGCTATCATCTGTTTCTGTATCTGTGCAGGAGCTTTCAGGAACAGCGGCTTTGCACAGTATACAGGATCGAAGGACTCGTTCTTTTCCATAGGAAGTCCCGACTCCTTCAGCAGTCCCACGATCATGTCAGCCAGATACGGAGAAGCTGTCATTCCAGGATTTTTTATGCCAAGGGCGCTGATGAATCCCGGAGCGCTTTCCCTGACGATGAAATCCTTCTCTTCTTTGGGAAGGTTCTCTATGTTGGCACGTATGCCTGCAAATCCAGCTATTACATTGCCAAGATCAAGCTCCGGCAGGACTTTCTTCGCCACCCGCACAAGATGATCCACGCCTTTCTGCGAAGTCTCGGTCCGCTCGTATCCCGGCACGCTGTATGATGTAGGACCCACCAGCATGTTGCCGTCCACAGTAGGCGCCAGCAGCGTGCCCTTTTCACCGTTTTCCTGCGCCTGGTATATCACATGGCTTATGGGAGACGGCGTGTCGAAGACCATGTACTCGCCACGCTTCGGCTTTATCACAAGATCCCTGGGCCTTACGAAATGCTCCACTGCAGCCGCTCCTTCTCCCGACACATTCACGACGCATCGTGCATCGACGATACCCTTGTCGGTATGTATGCGGTATGTGCCGTCGTCCAGAGTCCCGATATCCTCTGCAAAGGTGCCGAACCTGAATTCCACGCCGTTCTTCGCGGCATTGTAGGCCGTATGCAGCACCAGCCTGAATGGGGATATTATCCCGGTGGTAGGTGCATACATGGCTCCGATGACTCGCTGGGAAAGCATCGGCTCGATGGCCCTGGCTTCCTCTGCAGATATCATCTTCATGCCAGGCACGCCGTTCTTCTCGCCTTTTTTCATCTTGTCTCTGACAGATTCAAGTCCTTCCTCATGAAAAGCCACGAACAGGGAGCCTGTATATGATACCGGTACGTCCAGCTCCCGGCACAGCTCCTCATGCATCCTGTTTCCTCTGGCGCATGAGATACCCTTGAGGCTGCCGCCACGAGGATGGAATCCTGCATAGAGCACTCCCGAATTAGCTTTCGTAGCGCCCTCTCCTATATCCGACTCCTTGTCTATGACAAGTATGTCCAGCCTGTATCTTGCCAGCTGTCTTGCTGTCAGGCATCCCAGTATGCCTGCGCCTATGATGACCACATCATATTTCATTGCCTTCTCCATTCCGTTTCCTGTCGATGATCCCTCTGATACCCAGCATCACAGCTATCGCTGCTATTGCTGCCGCCACGAATATCAGCACTGCAGGGCTGCTTTCACGTCTGACGTCGTTGCTGAAGGTAGCGTTTGCTGCATTGCGCTTCAGGAGCTTGTCAACAGGATCCTTGAACTGTTCTTTTTTCTTTTTGTCCTTCATCAGTTTGTTCTGCTTGTTGTCTGCCTGCTTGTCGTTTTTCTGAGCCATCAGCTTCTTCATACGCTCGCTGTGTTTCTTCTGCTTGTCGGCTTCCGACGCTGTGCTGCCTGCCATCACGAAGTCGCCGAGTTTCTTCGTTTTGAAGATCTTCGTTCCATTGGCGCTGGCAGTCTCTATCTTTTTCAGGGAACCTTTCGAAGACACTCTGTACACCTTGCTGGTGCGCTCTTTGATATCGTCGCTCACCGGCATCTCCACACGCACAGCTTCATCGGGATCTATCTTGCTGTCGCCTTTGTAGAAAGCCATGGCGTAGTACACCGCCTCCTGCTCCGACTTGCTGAGATGTTTCTTCGCAGCTGCATATTCATCAGTTTCTCTGCCCATGACCCGGACGATCATATTCGTGCCCTCTGGCAGACTGCCTGCAGGTGCGATGACATATATGCCTGTGACCTTGTCGTAAAACACCATCTGCTCCTTCATTACCTTCGATGCTTTCACCTCTGTCATAGCATCTTCAAGAGCACTTACCTGAGAGTTTATCTCGTTCTGAGTGTTATATTTGTCAAGTTTCTCAGCTTTCTTTATCTCTTCGTCCAGATTTTCCACCTCTATCCTGCCGTACTGCCCCACATCGTTGCCTACATTGATGCTGGTCTTTTCATAGAGTTTCTTCGCCTCGGCAAGAGTCTTTTCCAGCTTGCTCATATCCGCCGGCTGAGGTTTGTCGCTCTTTGCTTTTTTCAGCATGGCGTTGAGCTCGCCGATCATGTCCTTCATCTTCCTGTCCGCTGCGCTCTGGAGCATCTTGCGGACTTCCTTCTTAGCAGTCTTATCATACTCCTCCAGCAGTGCAGTCAGATTCTTTATGTTCTGGCGCTTGTACTTTCCCTCCCGGAAGTCTTTCTCCGTCACAGAATCTATAAAATCATGGGCGATTTTTGAAGCGTCATTCCACTTGCTTATATCTGCATATGTCTGGACGGAAAACCGCATCGGCACCATATTGACGATGAAACCTCCATCGTTGTCTTTTTTCTTCCAGCTGGAAATGAATTCGAATTCCTTGTTTTTCTCGCTGTCGTAGCGAGCTTTTTCCTCCGATGTCAGTCCTTCGCTGGTCTGCTGTATGTATCCGGTGTAATCTCCCTTGTCATTTTTCGCCAGCACCAGGGTGATGCCGTTGTTGGCCTGCATGCCCCGCAGGAAGCCGAATTCGTAAAGGCTGCCGGGTTCCAGTTCGAAGCCTTCTATAGGAAACACATAGCATGTCCCGTTGCCGGAAGGGTCCACCTTGTCTCCACGCCTTGCGGGAGTCTGGATGTAATCTGTAAAGTTGCTGATCCGCACACCGTCCTTGTATGCGAACATGTATTTTTTCCCGTATGCCACCCAGTCTTTCTTATCGCTGTAAGGGTTGCGGTCAGTCATTGCATAGAACGTATAGTTCGAGCCATCGCTTTTCTTTGCTTCCAGATAGTCCACGCCGTTCCTGGCTCCGCTGTATTTTATGACAGATCCGCTGTTGTTATAGAGGTTGCTCAGCCAGTGCTGACCGTTGCCGGTATCCACCAGATATCCTCTCGGGGTGAAAGGATTCCTGCCTTTGCCGCTGGTGCCGAATTCCCATACATCTGCAAAGCACTGCACGGTACCGGAAAATATCACTGCCGTCATCAGCAGTGCTGTCAGTATCCTTATTACTGTACGTCCTGTGCGTTTCATAATCGTTTCCTCATCTCAGTTTTGTCCTTGCCTGATTTATCGATTTATCGTATCATTGTTATATCGAAGCAAAGGAGATATATACCATGTTCTATCATAATCGTTCCTTCAAAGAGGAACAGCCGGTTAATGCAATTTCAAGAACAGCCGTCATCATACTGATGATGTGCCTTGTGTTTTTTACTGCATCTGCAGGCTATGTCTTCGCCGCAGACGGCGATGGTACAGGCGGCGGCAACGGCGATGGCAGCGGCAACGGAAAGAACCGCAGTATACCGCTGACCCTCGTAAGCTCGTCCGTGAAAGACGGTGATACCGGCGTGCCTCTGGACCCTGTGATACAGCTTGACTTCAACAAGAACGTGTCCAATATCACAGTCCTCGCCAACAACAAGAAATGTTTCCATCTCACCGAAGAAGGTGGCGAAGCTGTACCTATAAAGCTCACATTCCCTGACACTCAGCTGCAGCAGGATTACAAGAAGCAGGTCTTCATCTCACCAAAGGAGAAACTTTCTCCCAAAACCAGCTACCGCATCAGCGTGGACAGCAAAGTGACTGCCAGGAACGGCATGGTGATAGACAACGCCCACACCATCACTTTCACCACAGGCACGAAAGCCACATCGGAGGAAAACGCCATCCTTGAAAAGCTTGGCGATTTCAACACTGTGACCTACGAAACTGCCTACGGCGAGACTGCCGATTCAGTCCCGGTCAATGTCTCAGATCTCGACGATCCGTCAGAAGACAGTGGTCTTGATACAGCTTCCATCGCACGTATAGCCGCAGGCGCTGTCATCCTCCTCATCATCGTCTTCACCGCAGTGTTCATCATGCTCAGACGTAAAAGACGATGAATTTCAGGAAGAATCTCTTCATCCTGCCGGATCCCCGGTACACATGGCGGGCTGCAGCGAATATGCAGTCTGCCATTTTTTCATGCTCTTCACCTGTCAGTTCAGCATCGCCGAACCGCACTGCATTCACAGCTCTCAGCATCTGCCTGTATCCCATGCCGGATGCCGTCATGACCTCGCCTGCGGCCTTTTCTATATCATCTGCATTGTCGTATGGATCTGCTGCCACAGGATGGCCTGCAGCCTTCATTATCTTCTCGAAATACCTGTAGCGTGCATATACAATGCCGGTGTCTCTGCCTTCTCTCAGTTTCTTTTCCCTGCGGGCTGCATATTTTCTTCCGATGATCTCGTAAAGTATTATCAGCAGCAGTATCCCTGCCGGTATGAAGATCCTCGGATCTATATTTTTCTTTTCATCGGTATTTTTGTTGTCGTTATCGCTGTCTTCAGGCCTTTCATCTTCGTAGTTCTTCGTCTTGTCTTCCTGTATCTTTTCGTTTTCTTCGGTATCAGCGGTCATCTGCTTCTGCATATCGTAGAAGCCCGGAACCACCTCCACCGGAAACCACCCGATCTCGTCTATATAGATCTCCACCCAGCTGTGGGAAAGAGAATCCGGCACATCCACACGCACGGTATCCATCTCCGTCAGCAGCTTGACATATTCCGGCGACAGATAGTAGCCTTCCGCATATCTTGCCGGAATGCCTGCAGCTCTGAACATCAGCGCCGCTGCCGTTGCAAAGTGCATATCGTTTCCTGTACGGCTTTCCTCAAGGAAATACGAAAGCTCGTCTTTTCCTTTCGGCGCTCCGCTGTACTCCGTATCGTATTCATACTCGTCATCGAACATCTTGCGGATATCGCTGAGCACGAAATTTATGGTCCTGCCGTCCCTGCGCTTTGTCCCTGTCTTTTCGATGATCTTCATGTCGTCATCGTCCACGAAAAGATAAGTATCATAGACGAACCTGCGGTACACGGCTTCGCTCTGGGCATAGTCGTCCCACTTGTCGCTCTGCTTCAGCTCTGTGAGCCAGTCTGATATACCGCTCTCACTGTAATCCTCAAGACCTTTCCTGATGAGGAAAGTCCTGAA
>CAKQUI010000018.1 GCA_934277495.1 uncultured Clostridia bacterium
ATGTGGTCTTTTTGTTATGCTGGATAACTTAGGGAAATTATGCTAAAAAAGGATATACTGAGAAGAAAAGATGATTTCAATACCATATACAGAAAAGGAAAGTCACTGGGTGACAGGTATGTGGTACTGTTTTACAGGAAAAATGATCTTTCATACAACAGAACGGCATTTTTAGCAAGCAAAAAAGTAGGAAACAGCGTTGAACGAAACAGAGCCAGAAGGCTCATGAAAGAAAACTACAGATCTCTCAGAGACAGCATAAGACCTGGATATGATATCATATTCATAGCCAGGAACACGATAAACGGTATGAAGGCTTATGATGTAGGGAGATCGATGAAATGTGCACTGAAGAGAGCGAAGCTCTCAGCACATCAGCGTGACGAAAAACAAAATCAAAAAAGAAACAAGAGGTGATAAACAGGATATGAAGCATATTTTGATATTTATCATACGGATCTATCAGAAATTCATATCTCCTCTTTTTCCCCCTAAGTGCAGATTTTATCCTACTTGTTCGACTTATTTTATTCAGGCACTTGAAAAGTACGGATTTTTTAAAGGCAGTTACCTCGGGATCAGAAGGATACTCAGATGTCATCCATTCAATCCGGGAGGTTACGATCCTTTAAAATAGGAGGAAACTGATTAATGTACACATTTTTAGGACTGATAGCCAGACCTCTGGGATGGCTGCTCAGCGTTCTCTATAGTTTTATCGGAGAATATGCTATCTGTGTAATCATATTTACAGTGGTAGTTAAAGTCTGCCTGTATCCTCTGTACATAAAGCAGACCAAATCCACTGCGATGATGTCAGAGATACAGCCTAAGATGCAGGCTATACAGAGAAAATACGCCAACGATAAAGAAACCATGAATATCAAGATGGCGGAGCTGTACAAGGAAGAGAAATTCAACCCTATGGGCGGATGTCTCCCTATGCTCATCCAGATGCCTATAATCATGGGACTGTTCGCACTGCTCAGATATCCTATGAAGTATATCGCTGACAGTGACAATATGATATTCGCATTCCATGAATCATTCCTTTGGATAAAGGACCTCAGTCAGCCCGATCCATGGATACTGCCTATAATTGCAGGCGTGGCGACTTTCTTCGGATTCGCTATGAACCAGGCGCTTAACAGTACTGCTGCAGGCGCTCAGAGTGCAGGCATGATGAAGATGATGCAGTATATCTTCCCGATCATGATACTCTGGATGGCGAAAAGCTTCCCTTCCGGACTGGCTCTTTACTGGGCAGTGAGCCAGATAATACAGATTTTCTTCAATATCCATATGTCATCAGTCAGGAAGAAAATGAAGAGAGAAGCTGAACAAAAGAAAAAAATGAAACATAAAAAATAATCTCGATATTATTTGGAGGAGTTTTTGATATGGATTATTCAGAAAAGTGGGGAGTTGACGTAGAAGAAGCTGTCAAACTCGCCCTGATGGATCTTAAAGTCTCCAGAGATGAAGTTGAGGTAACGGTTCTTGAAGAGCCGTCAAAGGGTTTCTTCGGTATAGGATCGAGGCTCGCTAAAGTGCGTGTCGAGAAGAAAAAGAAACCTGAGCCGGAGGTGGCAGTAAAAGCAGAAGAAACTGCTGCTGCACCTGCAGAAAAACCTGCAGCAGGCAGACCTCAGGAAAAGGAACAGAAGACCAGTAAGAAAAACAACAAAGAACATAGATCATCCAGACCTGCTAAAGCTCCTAAAGAGCAGAAGAGCAGGGAAAACAAAAAAGAAACAAAGGAACTTGGCAGCATAGTTGACAAATCAAAGCTGCAGGAGACCGAAGACCATGAAGCACTGAGATTCATCAGAGATATAACACAGAAGATGGGTCTTGAGATCAATACAAAGGCTATGGTCGGCGACGACATGGTATATCTTGAAATGGATGGTAAAGATTCAGGAACTGTTATCGGTAAAAGAGGTCAGACTCTTGATTCGATACAGTATCTTGCAAGCCTGGTAGTGAACAGGAACAGCGAAAAGTACATCAAAGTAGTCGTTGACGCTGAAAACTACAGAGCTAAAAGACAGAAGACACTTGAACAGCTTGCCAACAGGCTGGCTTCAAAGGTCATCAGAACAAAAAAATATGTAAGGCTCGAACCGATGAATCCTTATGAAAGGAAGATCATCCATGCGACCCTGCAGCAGAACCGCAATATAACAACAAGAAGTGAAGGTGAAGAACCTTACAGAAGAGTTGTTATCGAATACAAGAAATAGATTGTATCAACACTTTCCGGTTGACCCCATGCTGGATATCTTCTGATATTTGACATGTCAGGTCATGTCCTGAAAGTGTTTTTGCTTTAATAAAAGATATTTTCGTGAAACGGAGCATACTCAGATGGAAGATACTATAGCTGCTATTGCTACAGCCTACGGAGAAGGCGGTATAGGTATAATCAGAATAAGCGGAGAGAAGTCTCTCGATATACTGAGGGATATTTTTCACCCTGTATCGGGGAATGACGATATTATCAGCAGAAGGATGACCTACGGAAAGGTGACCGGCGATGACGGAGAACTTCTGGATGAAGTCCTTGCTATGTATATGAAAGGTCCGAAAACATACACTGCTGAGGATATAGTGGAGATAAACTGCCACGGGAGTGTCGTGTCGCTGCGCAGGGTACTTTCACTGGTGCTTAGGAAAGGCGCACGACTCGCAGAGCCCGGTGAGTTTACAAAGCGTGCTTTCCTGAACGGGCGTCTCGATCTGTCACAGGCGGAGGCAGTGATAGATCTGATAAAAGCAAAGACAGACAAGAGTTTCGATGTGGCTGTTTCACAGCTTGAAGGCGGACTTTCGGAAAAGATCGGGGATATAAGGCAGAAGCTGCTGGACGTGCTGGTGGATCTGACTGTGAATATAGATTATCCGGACGAAGACATAGAGGAACTGACATATTCAAAACTTACAGATAATGTATCGCAGATAAGCGAAATGATTGAAAATCTGCTGTCTTCAGCCTCTGCAGGACGTATGATAAGAGAAGGCATAAGGGTAGCTATCGTAGGCAGACCGAACGTGGGAAAATCATCTCTGATGAACGGACTTCTGAGAGAATCCAGAGCAATAGTGACGGATACTCCGGGGACCACAAGGGATACCATAGAAGAAGCAGTGAATATAAGGAACATACCTGTATATCTTATAGACACTGCTGGAATAAGAGAGACCTCTGACAAAATAGAAAAGATAGGCATCGAAAAGACAAAAGAAGCATTCAACAATGCGGACTTCGTGATTTTCATAATCGATGGCAGCAGAGAGCTTGATGAAGAGGATATGAAAATCATGGAATATATCAGAGGCAGGAACGGACTTGTGATAGTGAACAAAAACGATCTGCCTCAGAAAGCGGATCTGTCCTGTGTCAGAAAGATGCTGCCGGATCTCAGGATGATAAATACTTCCCTTGTAAAAGGGGAGGGGATAACCGAGACAGAAGACACTATCGAAGAGCTGGTGTACGGAGGCAGGGTGTCGCAGAAAGAAAGCGTTATGGTAAACAACGTGAGACATATAGAACTGCTGAACAAAGCCTTCGATTCTCTGAGAGACGCCCGCAGCATGTCGGAAGCCGGAGAAGCCCTGGACTTTATCGAAGTAGACGTCAGAAACGCCTATGAATACATCGGAGAGATAACAGGAGAGACAGTATCAGACGACATACTGAACGAAGTATTCAGCAGATTCTGTCTCGGCAAGTGATATATAAATACAGAGAAGGAATCATTTTACATGGAAAAATATTTGATGGGAACATACGATATCATAGTTATCGGTGCTGGTCATGCCGGATGCGAGGCGGGACTTGCCGCTGCCAGGATGGGATGCAGGACGCTGATGCTTTCCATAAATCTCGAAGCAGTGGCGATGATGGCATGCAATCCTTCTATCGGAGGTACCGGCAAGGGCCATCTCGTCAGAGAGATAGATGCTCTCGGCGGACAGATGGGTATCAATATAGACAAGACTTTTATACAGAGCAGGATGCTGAATACTGCAAAGGGTCCGGCAGTACATTCGCTGCGTGCCCAGGCTGACAAGAACCAGTATCATATAGAAATGAAAAAGACGCTGGAGCATCAGGAAAACCTCGATCTGAAACAGGGTGAAGTCACAGAGCTGATCGTAAAAGACGGCAAAGCATGCGGAGTCGTGCTGAAAACAGGAGCGTGCTATGATGCAAAGGCAGTGATACTCGCCACAGGGACTTTCCTTGCTGGAAAGGTCTTCATAGGCAGCAGTGCTTACCAGAGCGGTCCTGACGGACTGGCGCCGTCAGTGGAGCTGGCGGAGGATCTGAGAAAACACGGACTTCCGATACGAAGGTTCAAAACCGGTACACCTGCCAGAGCACTGGCTCAGAGCCTCGATTACAGCAAAATGGCGCAGCAGGACGGCGATGAAAAGATCGTGCCGTTTTCGTTCATGAACGATGAACTCGAAAAAGACCAGGTGAAATGCTGGCTGACGTACACTAACGAAGAGACTCACGATATAATCAGAAAGAATTTTCACAGGTCTGCACTGTTCGGCGGACAGATAGAGGGCGTCGGTCCGAGATACTGCCCGTCCATCGAGGACAAGGTCAACAGATTCGCAGACAAGAAAAGACACCAGCTTTTTATAGAGCCGGAAGGACTTTATACAGACGAGATGTATATACAGGGAATGTCTTCCAGTCTGCCGGAGGATGTACAGGAACAGTTTTACAGGACGATACCGGGTCTGGAAAATCTAAAGATCGTCAGACCGGCATATGCTATCGAATACGACTGCATCGATCCTTTGGATCTGAAGACCAGTCTGGAAAACAGACATATAGAGAACCTGTTCTGTGCAGGACAGTTCAACGGCAGCTCCGGATATGAGGAGGCTGCTGCACAGGGTCTTATGGCAGGTATCAATGCAGTTTGTAAGATAATGGGAAAAAATCCTTTTGTTCTCAGAAGAAACGAGGCTTATATTGGCGTTCTCATCGACGATCTCGTGACTAAAGGTACTAATGAACCTTACAGAATTATGACCAGCAGAGCGGAATATAGGCTGGTTCTGAGGCAGGACAACGCAGATCTGCGTCTGACAGAGCGTGGATACGAGGTCGGATTAGTAAAAAAAGACAGATATGACAAATTTTTAAAGAAAAAAGAAGTGGTTGCTGCAGAAACGGAGAGACTGTCAAAGACCATCATAAAACCTGAAGAAATAAACGAATATCTCGAATCGGTGGGATCGACGCCGGTGAAAAGCGGCATATCGATAATGGAGCTGATGAAGCGTCCGCAGGTGACATATGATTCGCTGGCCTTCGTGGACAAAGACAGACCACAGCTTTCGGAGCATCAGAAGTCGATGATGGAAGTGCAGATAAAATACGAAGGTTATATCAAAAAGCAGGAGCAGCAGATAGAGAAGTTCAGGAAGCTGGAAGACAGAAAGCTTTCACAGGATTTCGACTATGATGAAGTAGAAGGACTCAGGATCGAAGCCAGACAGAAGCTCAACAGTTTCAGACCGCTTTCTGTGGGACAGGCTTCCAGGATATCCGGAGTGTCACCGGCAGATATAAATGTCCTTCTGATACATCTTGAAAAAATGAGAAGAAAGGGATAGACGCCATGATGAAAGATCTTGAACTCGTTTTGAAAAAACTTGATATACCATATACAGATGATATGATGCAGAAGCTGGAATCTTATATGGACAGCATACTGGAAAAAAACGAACATATCAATCTTACAGCTATAACGGACAGAGACGAATTCGTAAAGAAGCATTATATCGATTCGCTGCTCTGCGGAGCATCGGAGGAATTCAAAGCTGCCGGAAGGATAATAGACGTCGGTACCGGAGCGGGATTTCCAGGGGTGCCGCTGGCTGTGGTTTTCCCGGATAAAGAGTTCGTGCTGATGGATTCTCTGAACAAGCGCATAAAGATAATCACCGAGCTGTGCGAGGCTGCCGGAATAACGAATGTAACAGCAGTGCATGGCAGGGCAGAGGAGCTGGCCCGGCGCAAGGACATGAGAGAAAGCTTCGATGTATGCGTTTCCAGAGCTGTTGCAAATATGAGCACGCTTTCGGAATACTGCCTTCCTTTTGTCAGGACTGGCGGGACTTTCATAGCATATAAGGGACCTGACAGTGAGAACGAGATAAGAGATGCGGGAGCTGCGATAGCGAAGCTGGGCGGCGATATATCAAGGATAGAAAAAATAAATATGGACGGTTTTCCATTCGATCACAGGCTTGTATATATAAACAAGATAAAACCTACAGTGTCGAAATATCCGAGAAAACCGGGAACACCTGCAAAAGAGCCTTTGAAATAGCGAACAAAGGCTTTTTTTGTATTATGAATATGCTTTTATCAGGGTGGACAGGCTGTTAATATAGAATCAAGAGGGGACAGACAGCAGGAAAGGAGATATCATGTTTATCAGAAAAACGCTTGAAGTTCCTGTTGATATGATAAAGGTCAATGAAAATCAGCCGAGAAAGGATTTCGGACCTGAACAGCTTCAGGAGCTCAGAGATTCCATAAAGGAATTTGGTATATTGCAGCCGCTTATAGTGCGGAAAGAAGAAAGCGGAGAGTTTCTTCTCATAGCAGGGGAGAGAAGACTGCGTGCCGCTGTGATGGCAGGACTGACTAAAGTACCGGCTATAATAAAAGAAGCCACGGAAGAAGAAGTGGGCATGATCGCTCTCGTTGAAAATATACAGCGGGAGAATCTGGGATACATAGAAGAGGCTAAGGCTTACAAATATCTTATGGAAAAATATCAGATAAGCCAGGTGGCGCTTTCGGAAAAACTGGGCAAAAAACAGTCCACTATTTCGAACAAGATAAGGATACTCAACCTTCCGGAAGACATACAGAAACTTCTTGTAGAAAACAGACTTACAGAAAGACATGCGAGGGCTCTTCTTAAAATTAACGATGATGATATGAGAAGGGTGATACTGGACAAGGTGCTGAAGCATAACTTCAATGTGAGACAGACGGAAAAACTTGTTGAGGAATACCTTGCCAAGAAAGAGGCGCATGAAAGAAGTCTCAATAAGATAAGGCACATAAGCTATAAGCTTTATATAAATACTTTAAGGAAAACATTCAACGACATGCAGCTGAAAGAGAAGGGGGCGACATTCAGTCAGGAAGATCTTGGCGAAAGTCTGAAAGTGATAATCACGATACCCAAGGATGCTGCGGATACAGGGACTGCACATTTTAGAAAAACAGCAGTCAATGAATAAGCCATTTATTCTACTCCTGGCATAACTCCTAAAGACGACAGACCGGCATATATATGCTGAAAGCAGAGTTGATATCTGTGAATGTTCCACATGGAACATCAGTATATATAAAATGCCGGTCTGTTGTTATGAAAAAACAAAATCATGATCATAAAACGCTTCAAATGTTGAAATTTCAATAATAATAGCGAATGTTCCACATGGAACATTCGCCTGGAGGAACATAGAATATGTTATTTCAGAGTATATAAGTGTTGGAAATGTGATTTTTTTAAAGTGTTTTGATGCAATAAAAACACTTTTTTCATGTAATAACGTAAAAAATAATAGTAAAAGGTATTTCCATAGTATATAATGAAATAGGTGAATAAATATCAGACCATGAGGAGGAAAAATGGGTAAAGCAATAGCTATTTTTAACCAAAAAGGAGGAGTAGGAAAGACTACTACCAACATAAATCTAGCAGCATGCCTGGCTATAAAAGGTAAGAAAATCCTTATTTTAGATATAGATCCGCAGGGAAATACGACAAGCGGGGTGGGAATATCGAAGAAAAATCTCGATGTGACTACTCATGAAATACTTGTAGAAGACACATATCATCCTGAAGAGGCTATATTATCTACAGGAATACCTAATCTCGACATAATGCCGGCCAGCGTGCAGCTTGCAGGAGCCGAAGTAGAGATGATCGAGCTGGCAGGAAGAGAGAAGCGGCTCAAGAGAGCTATAGATGTACTGAAACCAAAGTACGACTATATTTTCATAGACTGCCCGCCATCACTGGGAATACTGACAATAAACTCACTGACAGCCGTAGATTCAGTACTGATCCCTATACAGTGTGAATTCTATGCACTGGAGGGTGTGAGTCAGCTGATGAGCACTATAGACATAGTCAGAAGGAATATGAATCCCGATCTGAAGATAGAAGGAGTCATACTCAGTATGTTTGACGGAAGGACCAATCTTTCAATACAGGTAGTGGAGGAAGTTAAGAAATACTTCAAGGAAAAGGTATATACTACAGTCATTCCAAGAAATGTACGTCTGGCTGAGGCTCCAAGCTACGGCATGCCTGTAATACAGTATGATCCTAAATCAGCAGGCGCACAGGCGTATATGGAGTTTGCAGATGAATTTCTGGCTAACGAGGAGGGTAGATAGATGGCAGCCCCTAAGAAAAAAGGACTGGGCAGAGGACTTGACGCCCTTTTCGGTAATGCAGAGGTGAGTTTCGATCCGCCTGCAGCAAAAAAAGAAGATATAGAGGAAACAGCTGATAAGACTGTCGAAAAGCAGGAGCCGCCAAAGACATCTGAACCAGCTTCAGTGAAACCTGAAAAAGCAGATGATACAGCAGACAACGGCATAGCATATATCGACATAAATGATATACGTCCGAATTCGAATCAGCCGAGAAAGGTATTCGACGAAGAAAAACTCGAAGAACTGGCTGCATCGATAGAAGAACATGGACTTATACAGCCTGTGGTACTCAGAAAGTCGGAAAATGGATATGAGATAGTTGCCGGTGAAAGACGCTGGAGAGCAGCAAGAAAAACAGGTATCAGAAAGCTGCCTTGCATAATCAGAGAGCTTACAGATGAAGAAAACATGCTGCTGGCTATCATCGAAAATATGCAGCGTGAGGATCTGAATCCTATCGAAGAAGCCGAAGGTATAAGCCAGATGATAGATACATATGGTCTGACACAGGAACAGGTGTCAAAGAGCGTAGGAAAGAGCAGACCGTATATAACGAACTGTCTCAGACTCCTGAAACTCATTCCGGAAGTCAGAGAACTGGTAGCTGACGGCAGTATCTCCATAGGCCATGCCAAGGCTCTGGTATCAGTAAGCGATGAAGAAAGACAGCTCAGTATAGCTAAAAAAGTCGTGAGAGAAGGACTTTCCGTAAGGCAGACAGAAAAGCTTGCAAAGGATGACGGAAAACCGGCAAAGAGAGCTTCAAGAAAGACAAAGGACGCAGACGTCAGACGAGTGGAGGAAGACCTCAAAGAAGTTCTCGGCACAAAAGTTACCCTAAATCAGAAGGGAAAGAAAGGTAAAATAGAGATAGAATTTTACAGCAAAGATGAACTCGAACGGCTCATAGATATGCTGAGAAATATCAGATGATCTTTCGTACAATACATATGTTCCACATGGAACATTGTCTGAAAAGCGAGTGATTGCAATGAAAAGAGAAGATTTGAATAAAAATCTGCAGCGTATAATATCAGAAGCTCAGGCACAGGGTATACCTGTGCCTGAAAATATATTACCGGAAATACGTGTAAACAGAAGACCGAAGAAACGGTTCGGGTGCTGCCGGAGAGAGAACGGTACATTCACCATAGAAATAAGCGAGTTCATACTTGTCTGCAGAGATGAAGCTATATGTAATGTCATAGCACATGAAGTTTTGCATACATGCAGGGGATGTTACGATCATGGCAAATTATGGAAAGAATATGCGGCGAGGATGAACCATGCATATGGGTACAGGATAAAACGTACGTCGACTTTCGGAGAAATGGGACTTCCGGAACCGGGAAAAAGCAGCAGCGACATAAAATACATCATCAAGTGCAGGAAATGCGGAAGAGAATATCCACGCCGCAGATCCACACAGGTGATAAAAAAGATAGATTCATACAGATGCAGCTGCGGCGGCAGACTGTATGTACTGAAGAGAGGATAAGGGTGTTATATGAAATACATATCTGTGAGACAAATAGAAGAGGGCGGTGCAGCGCATTGCCTTTTTACATCAGGAGGCAGCGGATACTGGCCCTATGACGACATAGCAGGGACAGACAATTACAAAGAGCTTGCCAGGGAATACGGCACAGACCCTGAACATATGATAAGGGTCGATCAGAAACATACCGACAGGATACTGAAGGCGGAGCTTTACAGTGCCGGCAGCGGCGTGGTCAGAGCAGGTGAAGAGGGATCCTGCGACGGCATCATAACAGATGTCCCGGGACTGATGCTTTGCATAGTCACAGCAGACTGTGTGCCGGTATCACTTCTGGACCCGGTGAAAAGGGCAGCAGGTATAGTACACAGTGGATGGAAAGGCACCGCAGCGGAAATATCCGCAAGGGCGGTGGAAGCCATGGCAGCAGAGTACGGCAGCGATCCGGCAGATCTGATCGTCTGCCTTGGACCATACATATGTCAGGACTGCTATGAAGTCAGCGATGATCTCAAAGATGTTTTTTCTGAGAATTTCAGCGCAGACGAGATAGCAAAGATATTCAGAGCGGGGCGTACAGGACATTCATATCTGGATCTTGGCGGAGCTATAAGGATATCGCTGGAAAAAGCAGGCGTGAAGTCTGACAAAATACACGATCCGCATCTTTGCACATACCATTCGGAAGAGAGATTCTTTTCATGGAGACGGGATCACACAAAGGGAAAGAATGTGCTTTCTGCAATAATGCTGAAAGAAGGCAGTGAGCAGGACCAGAAATAAAACAGACTGAGCATAGATGATGCCGGAGCCGGAACTTATCGTGATAATGCAGATATTCTTCAGACAGCCTGGAAAAGCACGGATACAGGATGCTTTGGCGACCGGTGTATATATGAAAAAAGGAGAAAACAACAATGGATCTTTACAGCAACGATTTTTATATGGATGATCAGTTCTTCAACAATGCGGGACTGGTATCATTATTTACAGTTATGGCTATATTCTATTTCGTAATGATCCTGGCGTCGATATATCTGTTCGCCGGTGGCGTTGCAGGTCTGTCCCACATGTTCAGGAAAGCAGGGGAGAAACCTTACAAGGCTGTCATCCCGTTCTATAACAAATATGTACTGTTCAGGGTAACGTGGAACAGGAATTTTTTCTGGGGCTATCTGGCATCCATAGTGGTCTATATACTCTGCTATGCTGCGTTCATGATAGCATCGTTGTCGGAGCTGATATATGAACTGTTCGATGGTTCCGGGACCATGGTGTACAGCGGTGGATATGTCCTGGTCATAATCGGTACGATCGCAGGAGGCATCGGCACGATAGTCTTTGAAGCTCTGCTGGCGGTAAAAACAGCAAAAGCATACGGCAAAGGCGGAGGCTATGCATGCGGTCTGTTTTTCCTCAGCAGTATCTTTTACATGATACTGGGCTTCGGAAGCGCCGCATATACAGGCAGAGTGACGGCGCAGAAAAACATCACCGGTATGAACGGCAGTGCTGGCAGTATGTACACACATGGCGATACAGGGTACACATACCCACCGCAGCAGCCGGTCCGCAGCGGAAATGATGAAAGCAATGACGTGATAAAGATACAGGCACCTTTAGCGGAGGCTGGCAGGGATACTGTTGTTCCTGACAATCCTGCAGGATCAGAAGAGGACAGCAAAACTGATATGTAGATCAGAAATTTTGGCAGACAGGAACGCACATTTTGATTTCATCTGGAAAAAGCGGAAAATGTGACCGGAGCAGTAAAGCTCCGATGTGTGATTCAGGGATATATGCCGGTTTGCCGGGAGCTGAAATTATCCGGACTGAAAGCCGGAAGCCTTCGTGACGATCTGCGAATCGATCGTTCGGGATACGACCGTGTATATTTTGCATGAAATATCTGCTTGAATCTGACTGGAAAAACTGTAAAATATTAAAGTAATGAAAATCTCAGATACATATTGTGAGAGAAGGAGACCATCGTGGGGCATAATATACTGACAGGCGACGTTTCGCTGTCGGAAGAAGTGACAGAAATAATACGTGACAGGATAATAAAGGGCGAATACGCCATGGGGGAAAAGCTCATCGAAAACAAGATAGCTACTGAGCTGAAGGTAAGCAGGACTCCTGTGCGGGACGCATTCAAGCAGCTTTCCAAGGAGCAGATCGTCGAGTACATACCCAACAAGGGATGTTTTGCCAGAGGATTCAGCATGAAAGACATGAGCGACATCTACGCTGTAAGGAAAGCCGTGGAACAGCTGGCTATAACATGGGTGGTGGAGAAAGCTGACGAAAAGGGGCTTTCGGATCTTCGCAGGCAGCTTGAACTCATGTACCAGTATACTGTAAACAATGCATACGATAAACTGCTGGACGCCAACGAGGAATTCCATAACATGATATACAGGATGGCAGAAAGCAGGTTCATAGTCCAGGTGCTCCGGGCGTATCAGGATTATGTCCATACCGCAAGAAAACTGACTCTGCGCAGGGAAGAAGATCTGCCGCAGATCTATGAGGAGCATGCAGCGATATATACGGCACTGGAGAATCACGATACAGCCGCCGCAGTATCGGCCGTGGGCAT
Source organism: uncultured Clostridia bacterium (assembly GCA_934277495.1). Classification (GTDB taxonomy): domain Bacteria; phylum Bacillota; class Clostridia; order Peptostreptococcales; family Anaerovoracaceae; genus Lentihominibacter. The sequence continues at coordinate 12,607 of CAKQUI010000018.1, forward strand.
ACACCTGGAAAACAGCTGCAGAAGGGCAGAGGAACGCTGGATGGAACAGAGAAGCGACAAGACCGCTACCAGCGATGATGTGAAATGATACATCTGGATATAAAGTGACCATGGTGAGTGATACACCATGCGGTCATGAATAGAAAGAGCCATCACAGTATGTGGGTATCTGCATACGACGTGATGACTCTTTTTTTTTCTTTAAAATCTGTGTCAGGAATATGCCCGGAGCTGTTAGAGATATTTTTGCTCGATCCTCCGGCTTTGTCTACGCTTGAAGCCCTGCCCAAATCTATGATTTGGCACGCAGGTCTTATGCGAGAGTTACTCGGCTTCAGCCTGCAAAGCGAATCACCTTACGGTCCTTAGGGCGGGTCGTCTGCACTACTGCTTGCTCTTTTCCCGCTCCTGCAGTTCTCTCACTCCGTCGACGACGATCTTTTCGACTCTGTCAGACAGGAATTTTTCGTCTTCACGGCTCATGCCTGCTGTTTCGATAGGTTCATGTATCATGATGGATATATCGGTGCCACGGATGCAGCCCTCCTCTTCGAACATCCTGTATGTGCCCTGCAGTGAGACCGGCACGATCGGAACGCCGGGTTTCGTGGCCAGCTTCGTGGAACCTTTCATGAAAGGACCGGGGTCCGGACCTTTGCTTCTTGTACCTTCGGGAAAGATCACCAGCGAATAGCCCTCGCTGATATATTCGATGCCTTTCTTTATAGCCTTCAGGGAAGCTCTCGGGTCGTCTCTTTCGATGAAGACGCTCCTGATCCTGGCTATCCATTTACCGAAAAACGGTATCTTCGAAAGCTCTTCCTTGGCAACAAATCCGAACTGAAAGTTGGTCATGGCTGCGCAGTATGCAATGATATCTGCGTACCCCTGATGGTTGCCAATAAATACTACAGGACCATGCTGCGGCAGATTCTCTTTGCCGTAGACTGTCAGGCTGCTGCCGAACATATCGAAGACCATCTTTCCCCATACAGACGTGGACTTCAGGATATATTCTCTTTCACGCTCGGCATCGCCGGAAAGCACAGCGTCTTCGATGATCTTTTTGTTTTTGTTCATATATTTGAGGGAATTGAGCAGTTTCAGCCCTCCCGGAATGTTTGCGAGTATTTTCATAAAGTTCACTCCTTGAAAAAAGTTTATGAAAATATTATACACTATTTTGTGCCTGAAAAGTAGTGATTAATACATGGATCTGCTGTATAATACAGTGAAATAATGGAAAGCAGAAAGAGGGTGTCGGAATGACAGAACATGAAAAAAGCATATCTGCAGTTTCCTGGAAAATGACAGTATGCGCTGTCGCCGCTGCGCTGGTATTTGCAGCGATGATGTACATAGCGGTCACAGGAAACTGCAGCAGCTTCGATGATGTGATAAGAAACGGATTTTACAGTATCAGAGCAGGCTGGCTGACGCCTGCAGTGAGGATCATAACATATACAGGCAACGTACAGTTCATCGTCGGACTTTGCATACTGCTGCTTGCGGTGAAACCGGTGAGAGTCAGATACGGCCTGCCGGTGTCAGCAGGCGCCATAGCGGTGACCATCGTGAACAAATCCATAAAGCACGCCGTTGCAAGGCCACGCCCGTCGGATATAGCGCATCTGGTCACGGAAGGCGGGTTCTCGTTCCCCAGCGGACATTCCATCACAAGCATGTTCGTCTACGGCATAATGATCTGTCAGGTGAGACGATATGTAAAAGACCGGCGGCTTGCGAATGCACTGACGGTGCTCCTTGCGATACCGATGCTGCTCATCGGACCGAGTCGCATATATCTGGGAGTCCATTACCCGACAGACGTTATAGCAGGGTGGATGCTGGGTATCATAGCCATCATCGTCTGCACGGCAGTTATGAAAAAGATCGCAGCGAAAAAGAAGACAGGAAAACACTGAAATACGGATATCAGAAACAGGCTGGAAATGCACAGCCTGTTTTTTTTGTGGAAATGTTCAAAATGTTTGAGGCAGCGTCATCATATTCGCTGGGTATATTGCTGTAAGCTCTTGGGAGAACAGGCGATATTTCATGGTTTAGCCAAAATGGAACTCTGCAATTTTTCTATAGAATCAGCAGGAATTTTACATAAAAATGAAAGAGGTGATAGATCACGCCTGTAAGTTATATCAAAATCCCCTTTAAGAGTGAAACAGTAAAAGGGGCTCTGTATAGACTTAAAGGAGATAAAAAGCCAACTTACAGAGGAAAAAGGGGGATATATATGGAACTCAAAGAACTCAAGGAACTGGACAAGCGCCGCATGGGCGCAAGGATAAGGTCTCGCAGAGAAAGCCTGAAAATGACAAGAGAAGAACTGGGCAGAAGTCTGTCTGTAACACCTAAATTCATTGCAGACATAGAATATGGAGAGAAAGGTGTGTCGCTGAAAACTCTTTACAGATTGAAGCAGATACTTGGAGTCAGTGCGGATTATATCATCGACGGAGGCGTCAGTGATCTGCCGGGTGAAGAACGCAAGCGGATCCTGAGTGAAAACATAATCGGTTCACTGAGCGTATGTTCAGTTGAACAGCTGGGCTGCATGGAGCAGATCGCAAGGCTCTATGTCGAAGGCATAGTCAACAAGGAATAGTAAGTGAAGAGAAAAAGCAAGATAAACAGCAATAATCTTGATCTGCTTTGCAGAAATTATGATTTCGTCGTGAGGCAGGTCCGTGTGCATGGTATATGTGAAAATGATGTCTTTGACATCAGTGAAGAAGTCATGGTCGCAGCGGTGAAATCCATCGGCAGTCTCAGATCCGGTGACAACATCAGATCGTGGCTAACCACTATAGTCAGGTACGAGGCCTGCAGATATTACAGAAAAAGAAGCAGATTTGCAGAAGTTTCGAGTATAATAGATCTGGAAGAAGACAGGGACATAGATATCTATGATTTTATCGCCAGCGAGGAGACCGTAGAGAGCATACTGCAGGAAGCGGAAAGGGCCGACATGGTGGATGCTCTTCTCGACAGTCTGCCGGATACGAGTCGTCGTGTGATGCGTCTCCGTTTCTGGGCAGGCTACAGGTTTTCGGAGATATCGGATATACTGGGCGTCAATGTCAATACTGTCAAAAGCAGTTACAGGAGAGGTCTTGAGAAACTTAAAGCAGCAGCAGAGCTGCTTTCCGGCGAGGACAGGAAAGATGGATAGAGATGAAATGAAAAGACCCCGCACGAATGATGAGCGGATATCATATAAAGACGGAAGCGACAGTGAAAGGGACGTTCCATCAGCACCGGATACGGACACGAAGAGATCCGTCAGTATGGAAAATACAAACAGAAGTCTTGAAGATATAATAAAGGATGCTACAGAGCGTGAACTGGACAGATTCCCTAAAGCGGAGCTGACTCCGGGGGCGCTTCTTGCGATGGAAAGACGTCATGACCGCAGAAAGAGAAAGAAGATACTGCGCATCGCCAGCATCGCAGCAATGTTCATCATAATAGCAGCCGGAGCCGTTTTCGTAACAGGCGGCTACTTCGACGCAGGAGCAGACAAGAACCCGAAAGAGGAAATAGTCACCGACGACGGCATCGTGAGCAGAGACGGAGGCTATGGAGACCAGGGCGGGGAAGATGAGTTTGTTCTTGACTCTTGGGATGATGTAGAGGGGTATAAAGATAATTTTGAAGGTATAATAATTCCAGAGTATATGAACGATAAATACCAGTTCAAGGAATTTAGTGCGAGTGAACAGAAAGAATCATTTTCATATAGATTTGTATTTGATTACAAATCACAAGAAATTGAGTTACAAGAATATTACTATATTGGAAAACTTGGATCGTTTGAAATGTCTAATTCAGATCAAACGTTGAAGTCAAAATATGGAGAGATATATATCAAAAAAATGGATAATAATAAAAAAGCCACCATACAAATTGATGATGGCTATATCATAGATTTGTGGAGCAATTTAAGTAATGAAGAAATTGTATCTATAATTGAATCTTTAGATTTTTAAAAGGCACCTGTATATCGAACTTTTAAATGTGAACCAGATGAATTAGTGTCAGTAAATGCTATTCTTGCTCTGTATACTTTCCCCTTTTTTACAGTGAAAGTATATGATGTAGATATAGAATAAGAGTTTTTTACCGTTTTGGTATAATATTTTTTAGAAAGACCTGTCGCAGATCTCCATTTTCCATTGTACTTTTCTTGTAGACCTATTGTACATACGGCTTTTGTAGCCTTTTTATCAAAGCTACCATAAGCAGAAACAGTTGCTTTAGTAGCACTGTTTCTTGATGACCCTATCGAACTTGTTGTCGTTGTAGCACTTGCTGTCACGGGTGCGATGGCTGTATCCTCTGGCATTTCTATGCCTGCGCTCCCCATTGCGGCTGGTATCCCCAGCACCATAGCTGCTGCGATAACGAAACTCACTAACTTCTTTTTCATTTCTTTTCTCCTCTCGTTAAAAAACAAAAAATTTACAGGCGGCATTGTATAAGAGGGAGATCCGGACTACAACGGATCCGGGTTTATTAAAGTTAGTAATTTCTGAAAATAAACAAAACTGGAACAAATTACCTATAAAATGGGAATACTGTAAAAATATGTTAGAGTAAAGTTAGCTTGAAAAACCTGCAAAAACAGGGATAAACAGGGCATTTTCCATACTTCTTGAGGCTCAGATCCTGATCACGCAGCAGATAAAGAAAATCAGACTGCGATCCGCCAGCATATGCCTTTCCATGATTTCCAGAAGACAGGAAACCGGGACAGGGCACACTCCTTTGCTGCATCTGCATATACAGTCGAGCACGATACCGTCGGATTTTCCGGTAATTCGGGCAGCGTGAACTTTTCATAGAGAGTATGTGTATCTGCATTTTCGAATGGATTCTGGTCAGATAATAGAAATATTGATCACAAATAAGAAAAATTTTTCTGTAATTTTACGGTAAAATAGTTTACAATAGAAGTGGTCGACACTGTTATCAGTGTACGGAAGTTAATATTTTACAATCTATGGTCTTGTAGATTGGTAAGGAGGAATTATTTTATGAAAACTATCGGAGTACTTGGAACAGGTACGATGGGTGCCGGCATCATTCAGGTTTGCGCACAGAACGGATACAATGTTGTTCTCAGAGCAAGAAGACAGACATCGATCGACAGAGGTCTTGCTACAGTTGAAAAGAACCTCGACAAACTCATCAAGAAGGAAAAGATCACTGAGGCTGACAAAGCTGAGATAATGGGCAGGATCAAAGGATCGACTGAACTGGAGATCGTTAAGGATGCTGACCTCATCATCGAAGCAGCAACAGAAGATATGGAAGCTAAAAAGGCGCTGTTCAAGGAACTCGATGAACTCTGCAAGCCTGAAACTATTCTGGCTACAAATACATCAGCTCTTTCGATCACTGAGATCGCAGCAGCTACAAACAGACCTGACAGGATCATCGGAATGCACTTCTTCAATCCTGTACCTGCAATGAAGCTGGTAGAGATCGTTAAGGGTCTTACTACTTCAGACGAAACAAGAGAAACTATCCTGACTCTGACAAAGAACCTGAAGAAGACTCCTGTAGACGTTGCAGAAGCTCCTGGATTCGTTGTAAACAGAGTTCTGATCCCTATGGTAAACGAGGGTATCGGCATACTGGCTGACGGAGTTGCTGACGTTGAAGGTATCGACACAGCTATGCAGCTGGGAGCTAACCACCCGATGGGACCTCTCGCACTGGGCGACCTGATCGGACTGGACGTTTGCCTGGCTATCATGGAAACTCTCTATCGTGAGTTCGGAGATACCAAGTACAGACCTCATCCGCTCCTCAGAAAGATGGTAAGAGCCAACAAGCTGGGAAGAAAAACAGGAGAAGGTTTCTACAACTACAATAAATAAGTGTATGACAGCCGTGTAAAGGCTCAGTATACATAAAACGATCGCCGCACAGGACAAGTTCCTGTGCGGTTTTTGCATACTGACTTGACAATCATTTCCATATCATGATATAATATCCAAAACATTACAAAAAGTCCTGCTGTAGTCGTATATGGTATGGTGACTGCAGGGCGGAAAGGGCATCGGAGGCAGTTTTTTAAATGAGAAAAGCAGCGGTTTTCCTGCCGGTACTGGCGGGATTCATGTGGGGTTCATCAGGCATTTTTGTCAGGACTCTGTCGGGAAAAGGTATGACAAGCCCGACGATAATATCGGCAAGGGTGGTGCTGGCGGTACTGATACTGTTCGTATGTCTGTTTATTTCGGACAGGAGCAGGCTCAGGATAAGGCTCCGTGACATCTGGATATTCATGGGCAGCAGCATCACAGGAATACTTGGGCTGAATTTCTGTTACAATGCGGCTGTCGTGAAGCTGTCGCTGTCACTGGCAGCGATACTTTTGAGTACGGCTCCGTTTTTTGCACTGTTTCTGTCGGCGCTGCTGTTCCGGGAGCGTATAACCGCTGTGAAGATCGGATGTCTGTTCATGGCTGTGGCAGGGTGCGTAATGGCAAGTGGCGTCATCGAGTCGTCTGCAGGCGTGACGCTTTCTGTGGCAGGTATACTGTCAGGTGTTGCAGCAGCTGTATTCTTTGCTCTTTACGGCGTGTTTTCGAGACTGGCTACAAACAGAGGATATTCCACATTCACGATAATTTTTTACAGTATGCTCATCGTGTCGGTGGTGCTCATACCTATGACAGATTACGGTGCCCTTGTCAGATTCGTTGCAGATGCACCGGTGACGAATGGTATCTTCTCACTGGTACATTCGCTGATGACGTCGGTGCTGCCGTATGCACTTTACAGCCTGTCGCTGGTATATATGGAAAACGGCAGGGTTGCGATACTTGCCGGTGGTGCGGAGCCGGCTGCGGCATTCGTATTCGGCATCGTGTTCTACAGCGAGATACCGACGATGCTGAATCTGGCAGGACTGGCGCTGACTATAGCGGCACTGACGATCATGTGTCTTCCTGTGGCACAGGGCAGGATACCGGAGGCAGCCGGGTCCGGCAGCAATAAAATGGACAGGCAGTGTGGCAGAACTGATATAAGCAGGCAGGGAAACCTTGCGACCGATGCACAGGAGGAGCCAGGCGGACCGCCAGCCAGCGACAGGTAAAGCTGTCCAGGTGAAAACTGTCATAACGCAGAGCTTTGCGCAGGCGCAGATGGCACCTGCATCTGCCGGCAGTACAGCATATATGCTGTCTGAGTGACGGAAAATATACGGAATATAATTTATTCTGAAAGTGATAAAAGGGCTTTACAAAATGAGTGATTTACTTAATAATGATACATAAGTTCGTAGTGACGGTCTCTGCTGCGGCATTTGCATGACACAGCGGAGGGTTTACATAAATCTGCATAAAGGGAGGAACCGACTGACCATGAAAGAAAAATTCGAAAGAGCAATAGAACTTGTCAAGGACCCGCATGAGCTGAGACTCAACAATATGCTGGATCCGTATTTCCTGCACTGCGATGAGGAGGCACGTTCTTCGCAGATCCTTTTCCTGACGAAAGGCTGGGAGAAAAACCAGCGTGACGAGATACACGGCGGCGCTATCTCATCGATGTTCGACACTGCTATGGGTATCACTGCAGCGGCATTCAGACCCGATGAAGGCGGCGTATCTACAGCTGATCTTCAGGTGAGCTTCATCAAGCCGTTTCTCAAGGGTGCTTTCATATTCACTACTCAGATAACAAGCATGGGAAACACGCTGATCCGTGCCACATGTGTGGCGAGAGAAAAGGAAAGCGATCTGATAGTGGCAACAGCATCAGGTACTTTCGTTCCGTACAAGAAAAGCGTTGCGGACAGGACCAGGCAGGGATAGGATATCGGCGGCTTGCAGACCATGATTTGGACTTTGCATGTGATGAGTGTCACAGAGCCGGTGTATACTGATTTTATCAACGACAGCCTGTATCAGCTCACAGTCTATAGCTGATACGGGTTTTTGTTATTTATGCAGGAAATATTGTTTTCGATATTTCCGGAGTTTCAACGTTCGCTGCGTTCACTCCTGCGCCTGCGGCTACGCTTGGAGACCTATCCCAGTGAGCTTGCGAATTGCGGAAGGTCCCATGCGAGAGTTCCCCGGCTTCAGCCGGAATGGAACTCACCGCTCCGTTTTTCCATGCGGATCGCCTATGGCTCTCCGGGAAAAAAGGCAACGTTCGCTGCGCTCACTCCAACTCACTGCGCTCGTTGCTGTCCGTTCTGTCGGGCGGCTCACCTGCGGTTTGCCTTGTGTTTTTTCGGACGGAAACATGTTTTTACCCGGTAAAGCATCTTTCCATTTATTCGTAACGGAGAGTCTGTGACAGAACAGTTGCCGATGTATGAAGTTTTCAAAAAATCAGCACAGACCTGTTGTATATCGGGAAATTTAAGTGTATAGTATATTTATGTAATATACTCTGAAGTCCTGTCGGAATAAACTCTATTCTAATTTTGTAGGAATTATCAGCAGTATCAGCTGATGATCTGGCCGGGTCATGGCGATACTGTTTCTTTCGTGGGTATTTGTAATATGGATTTCGATATTTATATTTGGAAAGGATTCATGATTCATGTGGAAAACGATGGATGAGGAAACCCTTAAATCAAAAAAAGTCGTTGAGCTCAAAGAAATAGCCAAGACGTTCGGGTTGAAGGGATACCAGAAAATGAAAAAGGCTGAACTGGTTGCCGCTCTTATGAAAGACGAGCCGGACAGCAGTAAAACTGATACAAAACCGGAAACACCGGCAAAAAAGAAGAGCAGGAATGATGAGCCTGCACCTGCAGAAGATCATGTGCAGGAAGAAGCCGGTGAAGATGCAGGCAGCAGCACAGAGACCGCTGATACAGCTGCATCAGGCAAAACTGTGAAAAAAAGAAAACCGGCAGGAAGAAAGCCTGTGCGTGGCAGGAAATCAGGCAAAACCAGTGATGAACAGCAGCCTGACGGGAACGAAAAAAACGGAGAAGAATCTGCACCGAAGCATAAAGAAGAGGCACATGCTGAAACCGAGGCGGCAGAGGATGGAGAACGCAGCAGCGAGAATCAGGAGCGTGAGCAGCACAGAGGCCGCAGGCCGAGAGGCAAGATAGCACCTGACCGTGCAGACAGGTTCGAAGTGGAAGGCATACTGGAACTTTCCGACAGCGGATTCGGATTCCTGAGATTCCATAACTTCCTGACAAGCGATAAGGATATATATGTGGCGCCTGCTCAGATCAGAAGATTCAACCTGAAGACAGGCGACAAGGTCAAGGGCATTTGCAGACCAGCCAATGAGGGCGATAAATTCGGCGCACTGCTTTTCGTTGTTACAGTCAACGGCGATGAGCCGGGCGTAGCCATGAAGAGGCCTGACTTCGAAAGCCTGACTCCTATATTCCCGAATGAGAAATTCAGACTTGAGCGGGGACATGACCTTTCCCTGAGACTGATAGACCTGGTGGCTCCTATAGGAAAAGGGCAGAGAGGTCTTATCGTGGCGCCGCCAAAAGCCGGCAAAACAGTGCTTCTCAAGAAGATCGCCAACAGCATAGAGCACAATTACCCCGATGTGGAGATGATCGTGCTTCTGGTGGATGAAAGACCGGAGGAAGTTACAGATATGCAGCGCAGCCTCAAGGGCGGCGAGGTAATATACTCGACTTTCGATGAATTGCCTCAGCATCATGTAAAGGTTGCTGAGATGGTGCTGGCAAGAGCGCAGAGGCTGGCGGAGCACGGCAAGGATGTAGTTGTACTGCTTGACAGTATCACGAGACTGGCAAGAGCATACAATCTGGTAGTACCGCCGTCAGGAAAGACCCTTTCAGGAGGATTCGACCCCGGCGCTTTCCATAAGCCTAAGAAATTCTTCGGAGCTGCGAGAAAGATAGAAGAAGGCGGCAGCATAACTATACTGGCGACTGCTCTTGTGGAGACAGGCAGCCGTATGGATGATCTGATCTTCGAAGAGTTCAAGGGTACAGGAAACATGGAGCTGCATCTTGACAGGAAACTTTCCGAGAAACGTATTTTCCCTGCAATAAACCTGAACAAGTCAGGTACGAGAAGGGAAGACCTGCTGATGAACCAGGATGAGCTGGAGGCTATCTGGTACATGAGACGTGCTCTCGGCAACAGAGACACCCAGGAAGTGACGGAGATCATACTGGACAATCTGGCGCATACGAGAGACAACAAAACATTCATCGAAGTCATAAAGAAAATAAAACTGGAAGTCTGAGATATTTTAGAAGGTAAAAATGGATTTAAGCAAGATCTTCCTTAAAGACGCCTGCCCTACGAAGATGGGCGGTCAGGCTGTCATGGAGGGAATAATGATGAAAGGCGAGGACAGGACTGCCCTTGCCGTAAGGATGTCCGACGGCAGTGTCAAAGTCGAGACAGAACAGACGAAAAAACCCGGAAAATGGTCGAAGATACCTCTGGTCCGGGGCGTTGTGTCCTTTGTGGATTCACTGGTGACAGGCACCAGGATACTGATGAAATCAGCCGAAGCGCTGGAAGACGATGACAGCGGAGAGGAATACGAAGAATCAAAGTTTGAAAAATGGCTGACCGAAAAATTCGGCAGCAAATTCGTCTGGAACATGATGATATATATTTCCGTGATATTCGCCATAGCTTTTTCTGTGGGAGTATTCATAGTGCTGCCGACAGGGGTGGTGAGCCTGATGAAGCACTTTACACACAGTGTATTCTGGCTGAACTTTACAGAGGGCGTGTTCAGGATACTGCTGTTTGTGGGATATGTCTGGGCGATATCTTTCATGGGTGAGATAAAGCGGGTGTTCCAGTACCACGGTGCGGAGCACAAGACCATACACTGTTTCGAAAACGGACTGAAACTGATCCCGGAGAACTGCCAGCAGTTCCCGACGCTGCATCCAAGGTGCGGCACCAGCTTCCTGATGTTCGTTTTCATAATAGCGTTCCTGCTGCACTTCCTGCTGGGGTGGCCCGGCATGGTGTTCAGGATAGTTTCCAGACTGCTGCTGCTGCCTGTCATAGCGGGGATATCCTATGAACTGCTGAAATGGGCCGGACGCAGCGACAATATCGTGGTCAAGATACTGAGTCTGCCGGGACTTTACCTGCAGAAAGTGACTACGAAGGAGCCTGATGACAGTCAGCTGGAGGTGGCGATACTTGCCATCAAAGCCGTTCAGGCGGAGGGCGTCCTTGTGAACGAAACTTTCACTGAAGATGAAGTCGCCAGGATAATATACGGTGATACGGCTATCGAAAACGCCAGTGGATCCGCAGGCATCGGACCTGCAGAGGCCGGCAGCACAGATGAGGACGAGACCGGACATTCGGTGGGGCTTTTGAGAAAACGCAGGTTCATATAAAGTACAATATATCTGATACAAGATAACATAACAGCTTGGAGAGGATTTGAAATGAAAACAAGGATACTTGTAAAGGAAGGAGAATACAAACTGGCGAAGGCATTCTGCATGGATGCCAAAATAGACGCTGAGGAGCTTTACTGTTTCCTGACCGGGATAGACAAGGTGCACCTTTTCCTCAAGGCCAACGAGGAAGTCGATCCGGAGACGGAGAAAAAGTACATGGAGCTTATAGAAAGGCGTGCGCAGCGGATACCTTTGCAGCATATAACAGGTGTGCAGGAGTTCATGGGACACACTTTCAAGGTAAGTCCGGATGTGCTGATCCCAAGGCAGGACACTGAGACGCTGGTTCTTGAAGCCGGCAGGATAATACAGCAGAACCCGCAGAAAAAGGCGAGTCTCTGGGAGAAGATAAAAGGCAGAGGCGACTGGGAAGTCCTTGATCTGTGCTGCGGCAGCGGAGCGGTGGGTATTTCCCTGGCAAAGATGTATTCGAATATAAAGGTGACGGCCACGGATATAAGTGAAGCGGCACTGAAGATCGCAGAAGAGAATGCAGAAAATCTTCGCACAAAAGTGAAATTCCTCCAGGGGGACATGTTCGCACCGCTGGGCGGAAAGAAATTCGATATGATAGTCAGCAATCCGCCGTACATCAGAACGAATATGATATCCATACTGCAGGATGAAGTGAAGAAACATGAGCCGCTTGCAGCTCTTGACGGCGGCAGGGACGGACTTGATTTCTACAGGACCATTGTGGAAAAGGCGGCAGATCATCTGACGCCTGGGGGTTATCTTCTCATGGAGATAGGCCATGATCAGGGTGAGGATCTCAGAAAAATGTTGAAAGATTCTCAAAAATATACGCCTGCTGAGGTAATTAAGGATTTACCCGGACGTGATCGTGTGGTAAAATGTAAACAGAAGAACAAAAATTAAAAAAATTCGTACTGACTCCAAGGGTATGACCGAGGAGAAAGGCGATAACCAGACAACAGAGAAACCACACATGTCAGGACAGCGGTAAAGCAGCCGGGAGCCCATCGCATCAGGTGATGATCTCCGGACAGGATTATCAAAGTCATAAAACAGCATAAGACATACGAGAGAAAAAATATAAACTCTGCCGGTTATTGCCGGTGGAGTTGTTTTTTTGGGGATATATTCCAGTGAGGCTGTGCGATCCAGGAGAGTCTGCTGCATTCGAGCTTGCCAGATCTGCCAGACAGATCACCTGCAGCCATTCAGGCTGCTACGCAGTGTTTCAGAATATGGAATGCGGATTTTCCATAGCTTCAGCCGGAACGGAAAAATAGATAGCAATGGTGTTAAGCCACTAACGCTTACGCTCCAACAGGCTATGCCCTGCTTGCTGTCCGTTCTGTCAAGCGGATCGCCGTTGGCTCTCCGGACAGAAAGGCAACGTTCGCTGGCGCTCACTCCTACGCCTTCGGCTACGCTGTCCGTTCTGTCAAGCGGATCGCCGTTAGCTCTCCGGACAGAAAGGCAACGTTCGCTGGCGCTCACTCCTATAGTTCATCGCTTGAATCAGAAAGGGACGAAATAGCCATGAATTCCGTCAAAAACGTCCCATTCGGGAGTGGAAACGCCGGCGAGAGCAGAGAATCCCGGCTGACATGGAGAAGAAAGGGACGAAACAGCCATAAATCTCAACAAAAACGTCCCATCCGGACTTAACGAAAGGAAACCCAGAGCATGATAAAGGATTTGAACAGTTACATATCAGACCCGGACAGTCTCGACAGACGAAAGATCGCAGAGCTTCTGGCTCTGGACAATTTTTCGCCGGTATACCGGGAGGCTGACAGAGTCCGCAGGGAGACTGTCGGAGACACGGTCCACATCAGGGCGATTATAGAGTTTTCCAATATATGCAGCAGGCAGTGCATCTACTGCGGGCTGAACTGCAGGAACAGCGAGCTGGAAAGGTTCCGCATGAGCAAAGATGAAATCGTGAGATCGGCGAAGGCGGCTGTCGATGCGGGATACAGGACCATCGTGCTGCAGTCGGGAGAAGACGGGACATATCCTGTGGAACGTCTCGGCGAGATAGTGGAGGCAGTGAAGTCCATCGGCGATGACCCTCCGGCAGTGACGCTGAGCTGCGGTGAGATGAGCCATGAGGATTATGAGTATCTCAGGAAAAAGGGTGCAGACAGATATCTGCTGAAGCATGAGACTGCGGATCCGGAGCTTTACGGGAAACTGCATCCCTGCGGGACGCTGGAGGATCGTGTAAAATGTCTCAGAGATCTCAAAGCGCTGGGGTATGAGACTGGCAGCGGTTTTATGATCGGACTTCCGGGTCAGACGCTGGAAACTGTAGCTGACGACCTGCTGCTGCTGAAGGATATCGGCTGCCATATGGCAGGTATCGGCCCTTTCATCGCCAATCCAAGGACGCCGCTGACGGGAGCGAAGAACGGTGACCCGGAGCTGACACGGAGGGCTGTGGCGATAGCAAGGCTTCTGCTGCCCCATGCGAATCTGCCGGTGACAACATCCCTTTCGGTGCTGACGGCATCGGGGAAAAATCCGAAAGAACATCCACCGGAGAACAGTACAGGAGCAGCAGGGATCACAGCTTCCCCGGGAACAGCAAAAATGGCGGTACTTTATGGATCGGACGATGCAGCGGGATCTGCAGGAGAGTCAGAGTCTACAGGGATCACAGGATCATGCAGGCAGAGCAGCACCGTATACTGCAATGACCCTGGATCATCAGGGAGCAGTGCGATCACCAAAGAAACATACCGCAGCATATCACGAGAATGCGGTGGCAACGGTGATCCGCCGGACTGCATCGCCGGATCCGGCACAGAAAGATCTCATACCGCACCGGATGCCGAGCTTCCAGGAGAAGCAGAAAATCCGTTTTCATTCGGCGCCAATGTCATCATGAAAAAGGTGACGCCGGATGAGTACAAGCGGTCATACGAGATCTATCCGGCCCAGTTCAAGCCGACGGACATCGAAGGCGACAGGCGGGAGCTGGAAGAGACACTGAGAGCACTGGGACGTGTGCCATTGTAGCCAGATAACCAACAAAGAAAAAAGATCTCGCACCGAGATTTTACATAAAAGAGAAACAACTTCAATTTTGCAGAAAACCATATATGTTATTCATCACAGGAGGAGAAAATGACTGTTTACAACAGCAAATCGAAAAAAGCAGAGGAGTTCATCTGCCATGAGGAAATTT